>NZ_JCBAIQ010000008.1:0-258006 GCF_059772165.1 Paenibacillus sp. TY11
TCCGGAGTTAATACCTGATCCGGAGCATATGTATGAACCGTTTCCGCTAACGGATGTGCAAATGGCTTATCTGATGGGACGCGAGGACCATTTTGAAATGGGCGGAGTGTCAACTCATGTATATATTGAGTTAGAAACTTCATTGGACATGGATCGGTTTAATCGAGCCCTACAAAAAGTTATTGAACGCCATGCTATGTTGCGAACGATTATCTTGCCGAGCGGACAGCAACAAATATTAAATTATGTTCCAGAATATCATATTGAGATTATCCAGATGAAGGATCTCTCCAAGGAAGCCCAGGAACAGAGAATACTGACGGAAAGAGAGCGCATGTCTCACTATATTTTCAAGACCGATCAGTGGCCTCTATTTGAGTATAAGGCTTATCAATGTTCTGCAGAAATGTTTTACCTTTTTATTGGTTATGACATGTTAATAACGGATGGGGCAAGCTTTCAATTCATTCATCAGGAAATTATGAAATTTTACCATGATCCAGATTTAGATTTGGAAGGCGTGGACATTACTTTTAGAGACTACATGATGGCTTATACGGGTTTCAAATCCTCGGAAATATATAAGAGGGATCGGCAATACTGGATGGATAAACTGGAATGTTTTCCTGATCCTCCTGCTTTACCGTATATTTCCTCACCAAGCCTGATTGTACAACCGCGATTCAAAAGGGTAACCAAACACTGCAATAGGGAACTTTACGAAAAGCTAAAGCAAGTTTCACAAAAAAATCACCTGACACCAACTGCAGTGCTGTGTACTGTATTTGCCAAAGTGTTGTCATACTGGAGTAATCAATCCCAATTGGCGCTCAATTGTACTATTTTTAATCGTTATCCATTTCATAAAGATGTATATAAGATGATTGGGGACTTTACATCCGTTATGTTGCTTGACATTACGCTTGAAGGAGGGAAATCTTTCTGGGAACAGGCTGAATCCGTGCAAAACGTGTTGATGGAGGCGCTCGAACATAGGCACTACGACGGAATTCAATTCATCAGAGAGATTATACGTCAACGTGGTGTTGAAACCCATAAGGCAGCGATGCCCATTGTATTCACAAGCATGTTACTGGATACAGGAAAAGGTACAGATGATTCTGTTTATTATATGGGGGATGTAAAGACAGCGGTTTCTCAAACTTCCCAAGTGTTTTTAGATTATCAGGTTCTGGAAGTAGATGGCGGACTCACGGTCACTTGGGATTATGTTGAACAACTGTTTGATTCGGTATTAATTAAAGCGATGTTTGACCAGTACTTTATGCTGCTGGAATTTTCCTTAAACTCAGATGCAGGAAATAGGTTCCCATGGGGACGTGAAAATCATCTGCTGATCTCAGCTTTTAATGATACTTGCGAAAAAATTCCAAGTATTACACTCCATTCCTTGTTTGAACAGCAAGTTGTTCGTTGGCCAGAGGCAATTGCAGTGATTTATAAGAATAGCCATATCACTTATCAGGAATTAAATGAACGCTCGAATAGGGTGGCTCGCTATTTACATGAATATGGCGTGTGCCGTGGTGATTTTATTAGTGTATTAGCCAATCGGAGTATTGAAACCATTGTGAATATAATAGGTATATTGAAAGCCGGAGCGGCTTATGTACCGATTGATCCTGATTATCCGGAGGAACGTTGTGAATATATTAGGGATCACAGTGGTTGTAAATTAACGTTGGAACCGGAACTATACGTTAAGAAAGGATTAGCAGTTTATTCTAGTGAAGCTCTCCAGGTCGAACATGATCCG
The DNA here is from genome assembly GCF_059772165.1 of Paenibacillus sp. TY11. Lineage (NCBI taxonomy): Bacteria > Bacillati > Bacillota > Bacilli > Caryophanales > Paenibacillaceae > Paenibacillus > Paenibacillus sp. TY11. The sequence continues at coordinate 1,778 of NZ_JCBAIQ010000008.1, forward strand.
GATGATGTAGCCTATGTGATTTATACTTCAGGCAGTACAGGCCAGCCTAAAGGAGTCATTGTTACACATGGGGCGGTAGCTAACACGGTGCAGGATATAAATCGTAAATTCAATGTGAATGAGCAGGATCGTATAATTGGATTATCATCCATGTGTTTCGATTTATCGGTTTATGATCTATTTGGAGCGTTAGCGGCTGGAGCGGCTTTAGTACTTATTGATGATCAACGTGATATTACAGAAGTCGCCAAGACACTGGAGGAACATAAAATTACAGTTTGGAACTCCGTGCCAGCTATAATGGACTTGATGTTGAACCATGTGCTTGGAGAAGAAGAGGAAAGCTGCTATTACTGGAATAGTATGCACCGGTCGTCTGGATCGCGCAAGAAAAACAGTTCTTTGCGTTTGGTCATTCTTAGTGGAGATTGGATACCTCTCAGTCTACCGGATAAAATTCGCAGACAATATATTCACGCGAATGTAGTAAGTATGGGTGGGGCAACAGAGGCTTCTATTTGGTCCATTTATTATCCTGTTTATGAAGTGCATGAAGATTGGGCCTCCATACCTTACGGAATGCCATTAGCTAACCAAACTTATTATGTATTGAATTATGATCAGGAACTTTGTCCAGTAGGTGTAAAAGGTGAGCTTTACATTGGAGGTGTTGGCCTAGCCAAAGGTTATCTTCATGAAGAAGACAAAACGGCATTTTCATTCTTAAATCATCCGAAGTTTGGCAGGTTGTATCGCACTGGAGACCAAGGAATTCTGAATTCAAAAGGATATATTGAATTTTTGGGACGTAACGATCAGCAAGTAAAAATCCGTGGTCATCGTGTAGAGCTTGGCGAAATTGAAAATCAAATTCTTCAAATTATTGGAGTAAAGGAAGCAGTGGTTTTGTATACCCCTGATTCGAGAGGAAATAAAATACTGTGCGCGTATATTGTGACCCAACCAAGTTTGAACATCCAGGATATTAAAGAAGGTATTAGTCGTGCATTGCCAAATTACATGGTGCCCACCCATTTTATTTGTCTTGAACAAATTCCTTTAACACCTAATGGGAAATTAGACCGAAAAGCACTGCCAGAGCCATCGGCTAAAACCATATTTCAAAAGAAATATGAAGCTCCAGTGACGGAGATGGAGTGCATTATGGTACGAATCTGGGAAGAGATTTTGGAGTACAGTTCCATTAGCGTAGACGATTCTTTATTTGAACTGGGGGTGGATTCGACAAGTGTAATTAAATTTGTGGCGAGACTAGCTACAGGGCACGGAATAGAGCTTCCGATTCGACAGATATTTGTGACACCGACTATTCGAGAGTTGGCCTCCCTAGTTTCTTCATATGAGATGCAGATTAGCGACCTTTCTAACGAAAGAATGTTGTTTAATCCACAGGGAGAAAGAGACCGGAACATATTTTGTTTCCCGCCGGTAGTGGCTTTAGGGGTTGTATATCAAAGGCTTGCTGAATTCCTTGGTTCCTATCGATTGTATAGTTTCAATTTTCTTGAGATCGAACAAGACCGTCTCATTGCAGAATATATCCGCCTTATAAAAGAAGTTCAGCCTGAGGGACCTTACGTATTTCTAGGGATTTCAGCGGGAGGCAATTTGGCATTTGAGATTACAAAGGCCCTTGAAAAACAGGGAGATAAGATTCGCCAGCTCATTTTATTGGACTCATTTTACATTACAGAAATAAATTCAGAGCGGCTTACAACGGAAGAGAGTCATAAATATGCGAAAGAAACGGTAGATCTTTTGTTGGAAAAATATCCACAATTGCAAAGTGAAGGAGATTTTTTTCATCTCCATGTTGGCGAGAAGATTCAAAGATACTATGCTTATTTGGATAATTTAATGAATTCTGGACAAGTTTCGGCTCATATTCATGTTATTAAATCTCTTCAGAGTCAAAGTAAACATATACGTGGAGATATCCGAATGTGGGAGCATTCTACAATTGGGGAGTATTCCATTTGTGATGGTTATGGAGATCATGAAAGCATGCTTGATGCTACATTTGTTGAACAGAATGCAGAGTTGATTCTAAACATATTGGAAAAATAAACGATAAAAAGAGGTGTTCCAGGGCTATTTTGCTTCCTGGAATACCTCTTTTTTTACTGGTTACATCCAAACAGTCTGTCAACTTGAAATCGTCTGAATAATAAGTACCACATTCAAGATGATGATGACAGCGGTCACGATCCAGGTTAATACTTTTTGCCACATTTTATTTGCAAATTCACCCATAATCTTTTTGTCACTGGTAAAGAGCAATAATGGAATGATGGCAAAGGGAAGCTGGATGGACAGAATAACCTGGCTCAGCACAAGCAGTTCTTCCGCACCTTTTTCACCTGCGATAGCAGTGACGATGACCGCTGGAATGATAGCGATAAGTCGGGTCACCAGACGACGCAACCAAGGTGAAAGACGAAGATTCAAAAAGCCCTCCATAACGATTTGTCCCGCTAACGTACCCGTTACGGTCGAATTCTGGCCTGAGGCGAGTAACGCCACGCCAAATAGTATACTCGCAAGTGTGGTTCCCAGTAGTGGCGAAAGCAGGTAGTAGGCATCACTAATTTCTGCTACATCTGTTCTTCCTGCCGTATGGAATACAGCAGCTGCCACGATCAAGATGGCGGCATTAATAAATAGAGCGAACATCAGAGCTATACTGGAATCCCAAGTTGCAAATGTAATAGCTTCCCGTTTCCCTGCTGAAGTCTGCTCAAATTTGCGAGTTTGTACAATAGAAGAATGCAGATACAGGTTATGTGGCATTACGGTTGCGCCCATAATACCGATGGCAATATACAGCATGCTTGGATTCGTCAAAATTTGCGAGTCCGGTACAAAGCCGCCCAATACGCCGCCCCATTCCGGTTGTGCCAAAATGAGATTCATGCCAAAACAGCCGGCAATCGTCGCCATCAGCACAATGACGAGTGTTTCCAATGCCCGAAAACCTTTGTTTTGCAGCAGTAAAATGAGCATAACGTCAAATGCGGTAATGATGACTCCGTATAGTAACGGTAGACCGAACAGCAATTTCAGCGCAATGGCTGAACCGATGACCTCGGCCAAATCCATGGCTGCAATGGCAATTTCGCATAAAAGCCATAAGCCGATCGCAACAGGACGACTATAGGCATCGCGGCACATTTGAGCCAAATCTTTACCTGTGGCAATACCAAGCTTGCCGGATAAGGCTTGCAGCAGGATGGCCATCAGGTTGGAGATCAGGATGACACTAAGCAGCGTGTAGCCGAATTTCGATCCGCCGGCGATGTCTGTTGCCCAGTTGCCGGGGTCCATATAGCCGACAGCGACCATATAGCCTGGTCCAGCAAAGGCGAGAAACTTCCGAAACCAGGTGCCGTCCTTCGGGACGCTCAAGGAACGATTCACTTCCGACAGTGAAGCGATTTCCGCGAAGTTGCCCTTTATATTTTTCATACGCTTCACCTTCTTTATTCATGTAGAAATATATTATTAGTGACATAACGATTGTGTTATTCCTATTGTACACCCACAATAGTTTTTGTCTAGTGCAACTTTTATGTGGTCAAGCAAGTTAATCGTATTTTTGAAGCAATAGGGCAATCTTATAAAGCTGAACAATGGAAAAAACCAAGCTATATCGCTCTAAGGAGAGCAGCTTGGTCGTTTGGGATTTTCTGAATTACATCTTTTAAATATTGCGGGAGAGCCGTGCAGCCAGTTCCTCAATTTCTTCCGAAGATAGCCCTGGGGAGAACATTTCTGGCTTTTCCTCCAGATCTGGGATAGGGGCTCCTTCGGGAGGACCGTCTTTAACATACAAAGGCTGTCCATCTTCTGGGTGTACGCCGTTCCATATTTTATCAATTTCCTTATAGTCATTCGGACTGAAACGATAAATAGCCCGGTGCAAACCTTTTTCTTCGAATTTACGTGTTTCAGAAAAGGCTTTATTCTCCAAGTTCGGAATCGGAAGCATTTTGGTCATTTCTACGCCAGTAAGCTTTTCCAACGCTTTAGCATAGGCCATCACATGGACTCCACCCCGTACCAGCAAGTAGCCTACGATCTCACGTGCGACAGGGTTGTCGGTCATTTCGTATACCCTCATTTTGTGAGTCCGAGCTCCGCATTCCAGGAAAAAGTTGTGCAGCAAGTCCAGCACCAGGTTACCACTATTAAACACATAATCCCCTGTCCAGGGTTGTCCCATCGAATTGGCAAGCATGGAAGTCTGGGCAGATGCGATAAAATGATGCGAGTTTCGCATATCCTTACCCTTCTTTAAAGGGGCGTCGTCCGGGTCTCCCGGCTTGGTGTAGCCTTCAAGACACATGTTGACGGCGGTGGTAACAAGCTCGACATGTCCCAATTCCTCAGCTGTAATATTAGCTACAAGATCATAAAATGGCCTTACCTTATTCCGTCCCCGAAAATTAAAGGATTGGTGGAGATAGTTGTTCAATGTAGACATTTCACCGAATTTACCGCCTAGCAGCTCCTGAATGGCAGCAGCCGCGTTGGGATCTGGTTCCTTAAGTCTTGGGATGTCGATCAATAAACGATCCATGCGCATGAACATAGTCTTTTACCTCCTAAATGGTGAATGTAGACGGCCCATCAAGTTAGGGGCTTATAACATATGATGTAAACACGATGAAGTGGAATTAAACGGTAAAATGCACTGGTTAACATCCATACTTCCAATGATTCATTTTGTGTGGTTCGTTTAAAGTACATACGAGAAGGAAATCATGTATTAACATGACGATGATACCGGGTATTGATCGTTCACAGGCCGAAGATTTGGCACGCCAAGCGCATGATTTTTGTCCGTACTCCAAAGCAACTCGAGGTAACATTGATGTCGAGCTCAACGTCATTTGACTGCATTGTTTATAAACTTCACACTCTGGTCGCCGATTCATAGGCAGCTTTTGCACATAGATATTGATTCGCAGAGATTCGCGACCATTTGACATCATCGCCAAAATTCATTAAGATGGCTTAGGTGATTCTGGTCATCAGGTACGAAACAAATTTGAAAAATACGGGTGATATGATGTCTTACAGACCGAATATTGTTAATTTCACGCTGGCTGGCAGCAACGAAAAAGAAGGGCTTTATGAGTTTAAAATGAGTTTGGCCGATGGAACGGAGTGCCGCGTTTTTTCTCAACGTAATCCGGAGTGGACCTTGACGAATATTAGTCGACTGCTAACGACGCCTTGCCCGGTATGCCATAAGGATTTTATCTGCAAGTGTATGGATAAGTTCCATGATGAGTTTTTAGAGCAAATTAATACGAAACAGCTGTTTGAGAAAGCATTAAGCTAGTTTTTCGAACAGGTAAAGACTAAACATTTCTAAACAAGCGTCGGATACTTTCGGCGTTTTTTTGTTTATATTCATATCGTTGTGCTGATTGTATTCATGCCGTTGATTTCCCTGGAGGTGAGATGCATTTATGAACCAGTCTGATCATTCTCATTCAGATCATTCAATTGTATTGGTGGATGGGGTATGCCACTTTTGTCAGGGAGCGGCCCGCTTCATTATCAAGCGTGACCCTAAGGGGACATTTCATTTTGGTTCCCTGCAATCCGAGGCAGGACAAGAACTTTTACGTGCAGGAGGACTATCTACAGATCAATTGGATACGTTCGTGCTGATTGAAGACGGTATGTATTATACAAGGTCAACCGCGGCTTTGCGAATTGCCAAACGTCTTCGTTTTCCATACCCCTTAGCCTATGTGTTCATCCTGGTTCCCCGCTTTGTGCGCAATGCTGTCTATAACTGGGTGGCGCGTAACCGATATCGTTGGTTTGGCAAGGATGAAGAGGATCAATGTCAGATCCCCCCACCAGAAATTAGGCAACGATTTTTTTAGTTGCTTTTTTATTTAACTCAGGATTCAGTATCGGAGGAGTCAGGCTTCTTTTTGGAGCGATGGCGTCGAATCAGTAATATCACAGTGACCACGATCAGTATCAGACCCGCAACAGCTACATACACGATATGTCGTAAATTGGGTACGTTAACGGACAATTTCAGCTCGTTAGACTCCAATGGAGCAATGTCCCAATACAGTGTTTTTCCGTCTTCCGACACACGGTCCGCATTGCTGGTAGCAGGTTGGATGGGGAAGGATAGACTAAAGTTGAGATCCAGTTGCCGCTCCAGTAATTTGCGTGCGAACACATTCATATGCTCTAATTTTTCACTCAGTCCCCGAGCTTCTTCAGGAAGCATCCGTGGCAGATCGAGCTTCATCGTAAGATCAATATTCGTTGTGAAAAAATGTTGGCTCACAGCGCGTTGTATCTCTAATCCCTCAGGCAGATTTAATCCCTGATCGGGATTTTTTTCGTTTGTACTCCAATCTCCCTGATAATGCCCCTTGATTTGATATCCCTTTCTTCCCTGTTCAGATAGTGGCTGAACGTCTACATTGTTGCTTTGAAAACGTTGGACTAATCGATCGAGCAGCCCGGGATTGTCCAACATCAACAGTGTCTGGTTGTTTACACTGAACGTTGCATCCATATCTACACTCTGATCGAGATGAACATCTACATGGATATCACCTCGAGCACAGGAAGTTAGGGCAAGTAGACAGCACACCAGCATAAAAATGAGCAGTATTTTTCGTGTTCGATATTGTCGGGGCTTGTCCCGGTAAGGGCTGTATCCTGTTGGCTTCATGACCTGCACCTTCTTTATATACATTCTTTAATTTAACGATTGGATATCTTCTATATATTACACATTCGGAGAGCCAAAATCGAACGGTATAACGAAATAGATAAGATTAATATTTTATAAAATGTTTCCTTAGGTAAAAACTTTAGTGTATACTCTAAAATATAGTACAGGTAAAAAATAATTGTCTCAAGGAAATAGTTTGTCCAAAAACGAATATTCGAAGGAGGTTTTTAAAACATGAACAAGCAGTTTAAGAAGGCTTTGCCGCGATGGGTAACGACGGTTGGAGTATTATCTCTAGTTCTGGTTCTAGCGACTGCATGTACCGATGCTAAGAAGATGGAGCAGGGAACTGAGAGAGGGGCGGGACAAAAAATAAAGGCTACGGCTACCATCGGTATGATCTCTGACATTGTCGGCAAGGTCGGCGGTGATCATGTGGAGGTCACGGGAATTATGAAATCAGGTGTTGACCCGCATTTGTACAAGGCTTCTCAGGGAGATATGCGCAAGCTGGATCAGGCCGACATTATTTTTTATAACGGGCTGCATCTGGAAGGAAAAATGCAGGACATTCTGGAGAAAATCAGCAAGCAAAAAACTGTCATACCCGTGTCCAAAAACATCGCCCAGGATCAGTTGCGTGCAGGTAGCCCGGAAATGGGGTCCGAGCATGATCCACATATCTGGTTTAACGTACAGAACTGGATGTCTGCGGTAGAAACCGTTAGAGATGAATTGTCGGCGCTTGATGCTGTTCATACGGAGGATTATAAGGCCAACGCAGAAGCCTATCTCGCTGAGCTGCGAGAGCTGGACGATTACACGAGAGAGCAGATTGCCAGTATACCGGAGGCCCAGCGCGTACTCGTCACGGCCCATGATGCTTTTGGCTACTTTGGAGACGCTTACCAGATTCAAGTAAGAGGACTTCAAGGCATGAGCACAGAATCAGAAGCAGGTTCTCAAGATGTGACCAAACTGCGAGATTATCTGGTGGAGCATAAAATCAAGGCTATATTCGTAGAATCCAGTGTTCCGAGAAAGGCCATAGATGCGGTCATACAAGGGGCGGCTCAGCAGGGCCATACAATAAAGGTTGGCGGTGAGCTGTATTCGGATGCGATGGGTGAAGAAGGCACGGAAGATGGCACCTATATTGGGATGGTCAAGCATAACGTCAATACGATTGTTAAAGCTCTTAAATAAGGAGGCAAAGATACATGGAGCATTCACCACTTGTGATTCGTGATTTATCGGTAGCGTATCAAAAAAAGCCCGTTCTGTTCGATGTTTCCTTTGAGGTGCCGGAAGGCAAGCTGATTGGTATTATCGGCCCGAACGGGGCTGGGAAATCTACACTGATCAAGGCAGCGCTTGGACTGATTCCAAAGCTCAGGGGCGAGGTGCTGGTCTATGGCAAGCCCTATAAGCAACAGCTGCTCAAGGTTGGCTATGTACCGCAGCGGGAGTCGGTGGATTGGGATTTTCCGACGAATGCACTGGATGTGGTTATGATGGGACGGTATGGCAGACTGGGCTGGTTTAAGCGTCCGGGAGCAGCAGATCGTCAGGCTGCGATGGAGAGTCTGGACAAGGTAGGTATGAGCAAATATGCAGACAGGCAGATCAGTCAGTTGTCTGGCGGCCAGCAGCAACGTGTTTTTTTAGCCAGAGCACTCGCGCAGGACGCTCAGCTTTATTTTATGGATGAACCGTTTGTCGGTGTGGACGCTGCAACAGAAAAAGCCATTATTTCATTGCTCAACGATCTGAAACAGCAGGGGAAAACCGTACTTGTCGTTCATCATGACTTATCTACGGTCACGGATTATTTTGACCAGGTTATGCTGTTGAACGGGCATCTGATGGCGTTTGGAGAGACGGCAGATATTTTTACCGAGGAAAATCTGCAACGTACGTATGGCGGACGTCTGAGTATACTCAAAACAGGCCCGGATTCGGGCACGATACTCGGAGTGAGGTGAGCGGTATGACAAGCTTGGCAACGCTTTTGACCGACCCGAATATGCAGTGGATTTTGCTGGGCTGCATTTTGCTCGGTTTAAGCAGCGGGGTGATTGGCAGCTTTATGTATTTGCGCAAGCAGTCGCTCATGGGAGATGCTTTGGCACATGCGGCTTTGCCGGGGGTATGTGTGGCTTTTATGATTACAGGTACAAAATCCGTGTTTGGATTTATGATTGGGGCCGCCATTGCAGGGATTGTTGCGACCTTTGCTATCAGTGCGTTAACTCGGTATTCGCGAATTAAAAGCGATTCAGCGATTGCAGCGGTGCTGTCCGTATTTTTTGGTTTCGGCATTATGTTGTTGACTGAAATTCAGCATAGTGGCGCAGGAAACCAAAGCGGATTGGATAAATTTTTGTTTGGCCAGGCTGCGGCAATGGTATTGTCTGATGTCTATACGATGGCGGCAATTTCGGTGGTGCTTATCGGAATATGTATATTATTTTTCAAGGAATTTAAGCTGCTTAGCTTTGATCCCGGCTTTGCCCGCGGACTTGGTTTTCCAGCAGGTTTGCTGGATAAGTTGTTGATGCTGTTGATTGTCATTGCGGTGATTGCTGGCATTCAGGCAGTGGGTGTCATTATGATGGCTGCCCTGCTGATTACCCCGGCAGTGTCGGCAAGATACTGGACAGAGAAGCTGGGTGTCATGGTGTGCCTATCAGGCTTGTTTGGTGCTATAGCGGGCCTTGGTGGGACAGTCATTAGCTCTCTGGGGCAAAATCTGCCTACAGGACCATTGTGCGTGTTGTGTGCGACTGTGGTGTTTGGTGTGAGCCTGATTTTTGCGCCGCAGCGCGGGATGATTTCCAAGGCTATCGTTCGGTTGAACGCCAGAAAAAATCTGGAGCAGGCAGTCGGAACACAGCCAAGAGAGGAGCGTGCCCTATGAGTTCATTTTATGTGATCTTGACGGGAATGTTAGTGGCAGGGGGATGTAGTATCGTTGGCTGCTTTCTCGTGCTTCGGAAAATGGCTATGATCGGTGATGCAATTAGTCATGCGGTACTGCCGGGAATTGTTATTGCCTTTCTAATCAGCGGATCAAAGGACTCGGTGTGGATGATGTTTGGCGCGGCCGTGCTGGGTCTTCTAACGGTGTACCTGATTCAGCTATTCCAACAAAGTGGTCTGCAAAGTGATGCTGCCATTGGTGTGGTGTTTACGACATTGTTTGCCATAGGTGTTTTGCTGGTCAGCGTGTTTGCTTCCAATGTCCATTTGGATATGGATCACGTTTTGTATGGGGAGATTGCTTATGTGCCGTGGAATACGTTAGAGATTGCTGGCTTCGATGTCGGTCCGAGGGCTGTGTGGATTACGGGCGCGATGTTTTTGATCAATATGCTCGTGGTAGGGGGCTTTTTCAAGCAATTTAAAATCACTTCCTTCGATCCCGCATTGGCAGCTTCGTTGGGCATTCCGGTTGTTTTTTTTCATTATCTGCTGATGAGTCTCGTCTCGTTAACGACGGTGGCGTCATTTGAGAGCGTGGGTGCGATTCTGGTGGTTGGAATGCTCGTTGTACCCCCCCTTACCGCTTATTTGCTGACGGAAAAGTTGTCTCGTATGATTGTATACAGCGTCGGATTTGGGGCCATCAGCTCGATCGTAGGCTTTTACACGGCAAGTGTGCTGGATGCCTCTATTGCGGCATGTATGCTGTGTGTATCGGGTGTGTTGTTGCTTTTGGCTTTTCTCTTTTCCCCGTCCCATGGTGTGGTATGGCAAAAGTTATTTCAACAACGGGGGATCGTTGGCGAAGATAGCAAGTGATTCCATAGCAAGTGACCCCATATGAGTTACCCAAAATAGCGTGCAGACGGGCATAAAGTGCCTGAATGCACGTTTTTTTGCGCTTATGCTATCCTATGCGGCCTTTTTTGGTGAAAGCTTGATTGATCATCTTGAATTGATTGGGACACGGGAGTACATTCATTACAACCATACAAGAATGGACGGAACGAGCTGTTACGTTGCGGGGAGGAACGAAAGTGGAGAGCTTCAAACGTAAATCACCAGAGGAAATACTGGATTCTATTAACAAACTGCATCGGGGCAGACTCAAAATATACATTGGTGCGGTCAGTGGCTCGGGCAAGACGTATCATATGCTGCAGGAGGGACAATCGCTGCAGCATGAAGGTATTGATGTTGTGATTTGTGCGGTCTCGACCATGCAGCGGCGTGAAACCGTGGAGCAGGTCGGTTCGCTAGAGCGAGTGCCCAGTATCCATTGGATGAAGGATGGCGAGGAGCAGAAGGATTTGAATGTGGAAGCTTTGGTGGCACGAAATCCCGAGGTGGTACTGGTGGATCATTTGGCACATCATAACCGGAAAGACGCCCCATTTCCAACACGGCTGGAGGATATTCGGTACTTGCTGGAGCTGGGAATTAGCGTCATTACGACGGTCAATGTTTATGAACTTGAAGGGATTACGGAGTGGGTGTATCAGCTGACAGGGTTTGAAGCGGAATATACGGTTCCGGTCGATACACTGGAGCTGGCGGATGAAATTCGTCTGATTGATGTCACACCGGAGACGATTTTGGAACGGCTGGCGAAAGGTTACATGCATACACCCAATCCTGAGATGTTTCACCGGGGAAATCTGGGTAAATTGCGTGAGCTCGCTCTGCGATTGGTAGCAGAGGATGTGAATGATTCGCTGGAACGGCATCGGGAGGAGTTAGGTTTGCACGGGGCTTCAGGAGCCGCAGAGCGTATTTTGGTGCCTGTCCAATACCATTGGAACGGGTCCATTTATATACGCAGGGGGGAACAGGTCGCCAAGCGGTTGGGTGGAGATATGCTGGTAGTCTCCTTTGTCAGCTCGAAGCGCAAACTGTCCAAGGAATCAGCAGCCTTCAAGCGTTCAATTGAACAGTTGGCTGACAAGATCGAATCGACATTTGAAGAAATCCCGCTTTTTTCCCGCAGAAGGCTGCCTCGTCAACTTATCCATTATGCGGTGGCGCATAATGTTACCCGAATTGTCATGGGGCATTCTCGACAAACTCCGTGGCAGGAGCTGGTAAGAGGATCGCTGGTGAACGGGATTTTAAAACGAATGAAAAACATGGATCTGCTGCTGATTGCGGACCGAGCCGAGCAGGAGGGGGAGCGGATTTTGCCAACGATGAGACAGGAGGAAGGAGATAATGATCCATATCATCGTTTGAGCGTTGAGGAAGCACAGGCTGAGGCAGCCAAAATCCTGCGGGGCAAGCTCAAGGTATACATTGGTGCTGCTCCGGGGGTTGGCAAAACATACACGATGCTGAGAGAGGGAAATGATCTGCTGGAGAGCGGGATTGATGTGGTTATCGGATTGCTGGAAACGCACGGAAGAGCAGAAACACTGGCACAAGTAGGCTCTCTGGAGATGATTCCCCGTCAGTCCATCGAGCGTCATGGCGCACATTTGGAAGAAATGGACACCGAAGCCATTCTCAGGCGCAATCCCGAGGTGGTACTTATTGATGAGTTGGCACATACCAACGTCCCCGGAAGTCTGAGATCCAAGCGTTATGAGGATGTGCTGACCATTTTGGAACAAGGTATTTCTGTTATATCTACAATGAATGTACAGCACCTGGAGAGCTTGAATGACGCTGTAGAACAGATTACCGGCATACGGGTGAGAGAGACTGTTCCCGACCGTATGATGCGTCTGGCCGATGAAGTACAGCTTGTTGATGTGGCTCCAAAATCGTTGCAGCAGCGTATGCGTGATGGCAAAATATACGATCCTGCGAAAGTGGAACAGGCGCTTAGCCACTTTTTTAAACTAGGTAATCTGATTGCGTTGCGTGAGCTTGCTTTGCGGGAATTGGCAGATGACGTAGATGAGCGGCTGGAATCCTGGGATCGACACGAATCACTTCGGGGACCGTGGCGCAGGGAGGAAGTGATCTTCGTAGGCGTGACGCTAAGCGAAAATGCTGAAAGGCTGATTCGCCGCGGTTTTCGTATCGCTTTTCGTCTGAAGGCTGTGTGGATTGTGACTTATGTTCATGTCGGTGAGAGTATACCCGAGAGGCTGAACCCTCGTCTGGAACAGCTAAAGATGCTGACCCACCGACTGGGAGGAACCTTTGTAATTCGGCTTGTTTCCAGCCGACGGGAGATTGCCGACATTTTGATTGCTCCGGTGGAAGGATATACAGGTACGCAGCTCATCGTGGGGCAGTCTTCCCGAAGTAGCCGTTGGGGGAAGGTTGCGGTTGTGCCAAGGATTCTCCGCCAAGCACGTCATATGGATGTTTTAATCGTGGCGGATTATGATCCGTATATCAAGCTGGAGGCAGATCGTTAAAATGCCCAATTCATTCATAAATAGTCATATGTTGGTTTCCGGTTGTTCAGTGCTTCCATAGTATATTCTATCTCAAAGAATTGGAGGCGAAGTTAAACATGTATAAACATTGTCATTTTTCAAAGCCAAAAAAACGTGTATTTAAGAAGATCATTAAGGTGACTGTCATTAAGTTTAAACCTAAATTTAAACGTGATCACTTTAAACATGAAGATTTTGATAAGAAATGTCATTGCCGGAAACGTCGCCATCATCGCCATCATGACTGTCATCGTCGTCACCACAAATTCTACTAAGATGAAGATAGTAGGAGGCGGGGCTAGACTGCCCGCCTTCTCCTAGTACGAAGATTTTGGGAAGATACTTGCACAAAAAATACTTGCTCTAATATAGGCGCTATGCTATTCTACCAGTAAATAGATTGCACGTGACGGAAGCACCGTTCACCAACCGTATGTACTTACGGATGGATGAACGGTGCTTTTTTGCGTTGTTGTGTTGGGAAAGGGGATGAGCGTTATGGTTCCAGTGAAAGTGGTATTGGCTGTAGAAGGCCGGGATTATATTGAGCCGCTGCTGAATTATGTTCACGGAAGCGAGTACGCCAGAAGGCTGAGAATAACGGCTTTTTCGCAGCCGGAGGCATTTCATCAATACATGATGGAAACCAGCGGAATGAAAAGACCGGATGTGGTGGTAGGTGAAGCGGCTTTTTTGAATCTATGGACAGACAGGGAAGATGCAGATATTCCTTGTTTGGTATTGCATGAGGGAGAACAAGTGAGCGAATATGGACAGCCTTTATTAAAATATCAGCCTTTATCTGAGCTGGTCGGTTTTATTTTGGAAACGGCGAGACAGAGGTCGATCGGTCGGCAAAGCGTAAACAGCCGGGAAGGTGGAATGATTATCGGCATGGTGGCAGCTTCCGGTGGATTGGGCAAGACAACGGTCGCGCTGAATATGTCTAAACAGCTGGGGAATGAAGGGTATTCGGTATTCTATTTGAATCTGGAGACGGTGGATTCAAGCTCGTTGTTCACAGGTTCAGGCGGTTCTAGCGGAGCAGAAGGAGAAGGGCTGTCCAGGCTGCTATATGATCTCAAGGCGGAGGGGAATGAGGGCATTCCATTATCTGTGGCAGCCTATTGTGTTCGTCGCCCTGAAATCCAGGCGGATACTTTTCAACCTGTCTATAATCGCAAGGAGCTGACGGACATGACTTGTGATGAAGCGAAAGAACTGATTCGAACAGTTGCCGAAAGCGGACAGTATGATGTAGTGATCGTAGATGGCGATTCTGAAAAAGGTGACCGGGCTCAAGCCGTGCTTGAAGCCAGTCATAAGCTGATCTGGCTGCTGGCAGACGATTTAATGAGCATGCACAAGTGCGGATTATGGCTAGATGTTTTAGAAACCACGCAGCCTGAAGGGCTTGAAGATATGATATGCAAAACCAGCTTTGTGGTGAACCGCTATATGGGAACTATGGTCAACTCATTACCTCGTGACTTCATGGAGCTGAACGGAGCGTTACCCTATATACCTTCATGGAAGCAGATGCAGCACCGTGAGCTGCTGCTTAGTTCACCGATTTATCAGCGAGAAATTCGTCATCTGTGCCGCGAGCTGCTGAATGTGGAGAGTGTAACACATCCGCCCGCCGTTTGGTCTTAAAAGGGGCTGATGAACATGAATGAGGAACGGTTTAAGGCATTGCGAGCGGATATCCGTAATGGGCTTGACGTAACATCCTCGGTTAAGGATGCGGATCTGGTGCGGCATATAGAAAATCGAATTTTACACGACGTAGAGCTGACGGGCTTAACTTCCCGAGAGAAGCACGCACTTGTCCGCAAGATTTTTAACTCTTTCCGTGGGCTGGATGTACTCCAGCCATTGATTGACGACCCGACCGTTACGGAAATTATGATCAACAATCACCGGGAAATCTTTGTGGAGCGGGCTGGTGAGGTGATGCAGGTACCCGATCAATTTGAGTCCCGCGAGCGGCTGGAGGATTTAATCCAGACGATTGTAGCCGGGGTGAACCGAATTGTGAATGAGGCTTCCCCCATTGTGGATGCACGATTAAAGGATGGGTCACGCGTAAATATTGTGCTGCCGCCAGTTGCTCTCAAGGGTCCGACGATGACAATACGGAAGTTTCCCGAGCGTCCCATGACGATGGATGACTTGATACGAATGGGTGCGCTGGATGCAGAAGCCGCTGCTATGCTCCAGGACTTGGTACGTAGCAAGTACAACATTTTTATAAGCGGAGGAACGGGTTCTGGTAAAACAACCTTTCTGAATGCATTATCCCAGTTTATCCCGTCGTCTGAACGGATTATTACCATTGAAGACTCGGCAGAGCTGCAAATTGTGACTGTCCCTAATCTGGTTTCCATGGAAACACGGAATGCGAACACCGAGGGGAAGGGAGAAATCACGATTCGTGATCTGATTCGTTCCTCCCTGCGTATGCGACCCAACCGTATTGTGGTGGGTGAGGTCCGGGGGAGTGAGGCATTGGATATGCTGCAAGCGATGAATACTGGCCATGATGGAAGCTTGTCAACTGGGCATGCGAATAATATCCGCGATATGGTCAGCCGGCTGGAAACGATGGTGCTCGGAGGGGCAGAGCTTCCGCTTGGAGTAGTTCGGCAGCAGATCAGCTCGGCCATTGATATATTCGTTCATCTGTCACGGTTGCGCGACAAATCCAGACGGGTGCTGGAAATTAGCGAAGTGATTGGCTTTGAAAATGGTGAGGTGACGATTAATCCTCTTTATCGCTTTCAGGAACGTGGAGAAAGTAAGGGGCGAATCGTAGGAGGTTTGGAACGTTGTGGCGAGGGTCTGCAACATACTTTGAAGCTGCAAATGGCCGGGATCAAGCCGGAAAGCTGGCACAGGGGAGGAGCATCGGCATGAAGACAGGAAAAGCGACTGCCAAGCAAGTATCACGTGAGGTCCCTTCTCTGCCAGATTATACGGTATATACATTATCGACTGTGCAAAAAAGTCTGTGTATTTTCTTTAGTGGCGTGCTGTTCGCGATGATCGGCTATCTATTTTATCACCAATGGATATTATCGTTGCTGTGCGCTGCCGGAGCTGTGGTGACGCCTCGTTATTTTAGGCAATTTTTGCTGCAACGACGCAGGTCTGCTCTAAGCATCCAATTTAAGCAAGCTTTATATTCTCTCTCGTCTTCTTTTTCAGCGGGAAGGTCGGTAGAGAATGGTTTTCGTGAGGCTGTAGAGGATTTGCGGTTGCTTAGTCCGGATGGAGATCACGATCTGATCTTTGAATTTAACATTATTACAGCCTGTCTCGAAATCGGACAGCCTGTAGAGGCTGCTTTGCAGGATTTGGCTCGTCGGGCGCAGATGGAGGATATTACGAATTTTGCGGACGTATTTGCGGCTTGCAAACGAACCGGAGGTGATCTGGTGGAAGTCGTACGACGGGCTTCAAGTGTCATTGGTGAGAAGCTGGAAATTCAGCAGGAGATCGGTGTAATGATTGCGCAGAAACGTTTTGAATCGAGGGTTATGTTTGCGGCGCCTTTTTTGTTTGTTTTGTTTATGACAATGACAGCGGGAGACTACATGATGCCCTTATACAGCGGTACAGGTATGATTTTGTCTACCTTTTGTCTGCTGGTGCTTGGCGGCTGTCTCGTGTGGATCAACCACATTATGAAGATTGAAGTGTAAGGAGAGATGGATGTGGTGATGTTGGTTTGTATGGTCATGCTGGTTCTGCAAGTGGGAGGTTGGGTGGTGCTGAACCGGATGTACGCTGCTAAGTATGCGCATTTTCGCCATATGAAGCTGGAAGGACTGCGGCTGCAAAGACTTTCGGTCCCTTTTGTACACATGATTCATGCTTCACGTGCCACCCATAGGTTGCCTTTGTTGATGTTCAAGCTCCAGCGTTCGATGCAGAAGCTGTATGGTATGCGCAACAGCGGAGAAAAAACAATGCTTTTTCTGGCAGAAATGTTGGGTTTCGGATATATGATGGCTGCTGGTGGAGCTTTAATATCGCTCATGATGGGCGGGGATGCGACCGGGCTGGTGCTCGGATTGGGGCTTGGTATTCTGGTGCCAGTCGCGCTAGTCAAGGATTTGCATGGGAAAGTACAGAAGCGGGATCAGCAAATTCTAATGGAATTGCCTGAACTGTTGAGTAAAATGATGCTTTTAGTTGGTGCAGGAGAGACGGTACAACGGGCATTGCTTCATTGCGTGGAACGTAAAGGGACGGATACGGTACATCCGTTGTATCGGGAACTACGGCAGACGGTGGGGGAATGGGAAAGCGGATATTCCTTTCAACAGGCATTTGAGCATTTGAGTAAACGTTGTGGTATTCAGGAAATGACAGTATTTACGACGACAGTTTTGTTGAATATGAGGCGCGGCGGGAGCGATTTTGTGATGGCTTTACGGGAGTTATCCCAGACGTTATGGGGCAAGCGAACTTCAATTAGTCGCACAAGAGGGGAGCAGGCTTCATCTAAGCTAGTATTCCCGATGGCACTAATTTTGCTTACGGTTATTGTGCTGGTGGGCGCTCCGGCTTTAATGATGATGAATATGTAGGAGGAATAAAACGATGATGACATTAGTAACAGGCAGTATTCGCAAATTGTACAAGGATGAGGATGGTCTGGGTACGTTAGAAATGATCTTGATCATTGCGATTCTGATTGCGGTAGCAATTATTTTCAAGGATCAGATCAAGAAAATTGTAGAAGGGTTGTTGAAAAAGGCGGATAAAAAAAGTAACGATTTTATGGATTCATAATGCTACGCAAATTGGCACAAAAAGAGGATGGGAGCTTCTCATTGGAAGCTTCCCTCGTCTTTCCCGTTCTGCTGCTGGTCATTTTTGTGATGTTATTTTTTTGCCTGTACATTTATCAAAAATCCATATTGGTGCAGGTTGCTTCTACTGCTTCGGAAAGAGCTGCTTACAGTTGGGATAACAGCTTCAAGGACCCACGTACTGGAGCATTTGCGCAAGGGCAACGGGATTCTCTCTATTGGCGCTTAAAGGATGATGTCATGTTGGGAGCCCTGTTTGGCTGGGCCGGAGCCAATCCTCAGGAAAGTTTACAGGTGCCGGACGGCAATGGGGGAGGTTCGTTACCTGCTCAGAAGCTGTCCAATGCCGAAAGAAGAATGCCTGCGGGTATGCAGGGGCAGATGACATATGAAAACAGTATGATTCACCGTAAGGTGACAACAGAGTTAAATAAGATAGTGAAGGTGCCTTTGTTGAACCAGTTTCTGGATCAGACAGATTTGCAAGGGGAAATGAGCTCGGGTGTGGTTGAACCTGTGGAATGGATTCGTACGGTGGAGCTGGTCCGATATTACGGTGCGAAGTTTATGGGCAGAGGCTCAGGTGAAAAGGTAGATCCGGCAGTGGCAGGGAAAGTATTGATGCAATATGGTCAAAACGGTCAGTAAGAAGTAGGTAACGGGAATGCAACTGGAAAGGAGGAAGCGGGTGTTTGGTAAGGAACGTAATAAAAAGGATGGGGAATCAGGTGCTGTCACGGTCTTCTTAATTCTGATTTTGGCGGTCATGTTCGGTTTTATTGCTGTATTTATTGATTACGCGAGAATTGCAGCGCTGCATGTGCAAACCGAACGGCTGACCCATGCGGCGGTTCGTTCAGTGATGTCTGCTTATGATCCGGCATTACAACAGGAGTACGGTTTGTTTGCTTATGGCGAAGGCGGCGGAGAACAAATTATGGTCAAAGTGCTGAATGACAGCGCGAGGCGTACGGCGCGTGCAGAAACGCTGCCGCTTATGAATGCGAAGCTGGATTCAAGTTCCCTGCAGATGGAAAGAGAGCTTGGTAAATATGCCATATTTAACGAGCAGATCCGTGAAGAGATGAAGTATAAAGCACCTGTCGATTTTACGTTTGAAGTGCTCGAAAAGCTGAAGCCACTCTCTCAAAATATGAAGGAGGCTTCTCATACAGTAGATTTGCTGAAACGGCTGCAAAAGCTCTACGACAGACGCGAGGCCAAACTGGATGACATGCTGGAGAAACAGCGTGAAGCAGGAGCTTATATGGAAGAGGTTCGCAAACGGATTATTAAACAGAGGGGCACATATATGCCCAATCAGTATATATGGGACCCGCTCGAGGTTGTAGCCGATATTGCCGCTCAATATAAGCATTACGTGCATGTATATGAGGACAATAAGAAGAGTGTGGACGACGTTAAAATCATGCAGATGGAGAAATATGCAAGAAGGGCAAGAACGGCACTTGATCGCCTGCGACAGGCCATGGTTCAGGCTGGAGAAGAGCATGATAAGCTGCTTCTGGAAGCTAAGGGACCGTTAAATGAAGCCCGGCAGATTAATGAAGAGATGCGAAAAGTCATTGTCCAATATAAGCAGAGGGCGGCCAATGCAGGCTACGATGAGGTTTCAGCAGCCCCTACTCCAAGCGGAGGAGGCTCCAACGCCGATCCGTCTGTAGGAAGCGCCCGGCAAAAGGCAGAGGATTTGCTGATTCCAGACAAGGAATTTGAGCAATGGGAAACAGAAATCGAAAAGCAACGGACTGCTATAAATACTGCTAACAATAGAATAACGAGTATGATGCGTACATTATCCTTTTATACAGATCCATTTTTGAATGCAGACATGCTCAAGCAAGAAGTCGCTTCAACGCTCAAGGAGATAGATAAATACTTGAATGCGTACGCTTGGTCGGGACCCGCCAATGTACTCGACGGTGAAGCCAGAATGATGGATACACGACGCGGACCTGACAAAGAACGCAAAAAAATGGAAAAAGAGGCGAAAAACAAGCTCAAGCAAGCCTATCGGATCATTGAGGTTCTTTCCAAAGGTAAACAAAGTGCTGAGCAATTCCAAAAGCTAGAGCAGTATTACAATGAAAGTATTTCGTTTAACCAGTCTACATCCAGTCCATCTGTATCCGCTGATTTGTCCTATGACACCTATGATGCAGCGGGGGCTTCCATGGATAGTATGGATGGTTTATACGGGGCGGCATCCAATTTACTGACTCAACTGGGAGACGAATTTTACCAGAATGAATACGCGCTTTCTTACTTCCATCATTTGGATTTCAGCCGATTTGGCAGTTTGGCGGGGGCAGATGGCAATGTGGGTAATGCTGCACAGATTTTGGGAGATCAGCTGGAGGTAAATAATCAGGAAGTTGAGTACATCCTGTATGGGTTCCATAATCCGACAGGTAATCTGGCATCCGCCTATGGGGAGATTTTTGCTATGAGGCTTGCCATTCGTACGATGGAGGGACTGGTCAAAAACAGCTCAAAAGGTAATCCGTTGGTCGTTTTGGCGGCAGCTTTGTTATATGGAGTAGAAAAAGCGATAGAAGATATGATTATGCTGGCACAAAAGGGGGATGTGCCTTTGTCTGATTTCCTGAAATTTCGAATGACGTACAAGGATCATTTGCGATTGTTCCTGATGCTCCATAGCAATAATGAACGAAAAATGTCCCGTATGCTTGCTCTGATCCGCCTGAATACCGATGTCAACCCTGCTGAGCGGCAAACGTATGCAAAGGGTGAGGTTAAGAATGGGATGCGTCTGTGGTTTTTACCTGGAGTAATGAAGATGCTCGGAACCGCCTCAAAAGAAGACGAGAGTATTAAGGGAAGTGTGTACTATGTCACGAAAACAGCGCATTTTTCCTATTAATCGGTATTTGAGGCAGGTTTGTGGGCAGAAGCAATGTGAACAAGGAAGCATTGTTTTAGAAGCGTCACTGGTGTTGCCGTTGTTTCTGTTTTTTATTATATTTCTCATTTATATGGTTCAGATGACGCTGGTATCCACGGCCTTGCAGACCACCGCTTCAGAAGCGGTTAAGCAGGTTTCGGCTAAAATTTACCCGGTGTCTCTAGCCGTGGAGGCCGCGTCCGCGAAAATAGATGCAACCCGCAAACCGCTGGATGAACTGCCCAAGTTATCTGTGAGTGAATATGCAAGCAAATTCGCTGCCCAGTTACCACCTCCCATTGGTGATTGGGTAGAAAGCGCTGTTCAGGGTGGTCAAAAGCCGATGGAGGAGCTACGAGGGCGCTTGACGGAAGCGGCACTTGATCCTGTTCTGAAGCCGATGCTAAAGCCTTTTATGGAGGAAAGCATTCTGGAGTATGACCGTATTCATATAACGAGCGTACATGTACCTTCTCTAACAGGAACTAAGGACCCTTATTTTAGAGTAGAGCTGTCGTATGAACTGCCGATGAAGGTCCCCTTTCTGTATCGCAGGATTGTGCTTCAGGCGGCGGCAGAGGAACGTCTCTGGATTGGCGACACAGGGGAGGGGACAGGTACAGGAGAGGCAACAGCGGATAAGAATGCGCAGCATTCCATACAGTTGCTCGTCAAGCCTGAACCTGCTGTGAAGGGTGTGTACAATTTGATCAAGGCTAAGGTTGAGCCTGGGACGACTGCTAACCTTTCTGTACTTTATAAGTCGGGTGAGAGCACAGCTCAGCACTTGGGCTGGACCTCTGCCAATGCGGAAGGGATTATTGAATGGAACTGGTTTGTGGGAACGAACACAACACCCGGTCAATGGAGCTTTGTGATTGAAACGGAGGACGGTCAACGTATAGAAGTTCCGTTTACCGTGGAAAAGCCAGCTGATGGATAGATAGGATCGACTCGACATAGACGGATAGGGATAACTACGATGGAAAATGATTTGGCAATCTGCTAGTTCTATTTTATAAAGGGGGAAGATTGCATTGACGTGGATGTATATTGTATGTGGAGTTCTGCTGGCGATTGCGTTAGTCACGGATTTACGTAGCATGAAAATTCCTAATAAGCTTACATTGCCCGGCATAGGGGTAGGCTTGGTGTTCAATACTCTGTTTGGAGGGTGGCACGGTTTTTTATTTGCTGTTACTGGACTTGGTACAGGATTTGGTTTCATGCTGATTTTGTACTGGATAGGAGCTGTTGGTGCAGGTGATGTAAAGCTGTTCGGCTTGATTGGAGCATGGACGGGTGCCGCTTTTGCCTGGCAATCAGCTCTATATTCGATTTTTTTTGCAGGTATTATTGGCATAGGGATTTTGCTATGGAGGAGGGAAACCATCATGAGACTGCGGCGCGTGGCTTTTAATTTAGGAGGATTTTTTCTATTTCGCAGCGGCAAGGCACTGACCAATGGGAGGGAAGCACACCTCAGGTTTCCTTTTATGACGGCAGTCATTCCGGGAGCGATCAGTGCTTATCTTTACTTCTTGCCATGACATGTCCACTTGGGTAGACCATGCTACCTCACGGAGATAGGAAATTGTTAAGGAGGTCATGAATTGTTTGGTTTAAGCAGGGATTTTGCCCGGAACGGCGGGACATTTATGATTCTAAACAAGGAAGGCGGGCTCAAGACCGATGATTTAAATTCCGTGCAGACCGGAATGATAACTGGTAATCGGATTTCCGGTCTGTTGGAACTTAGAATAAAGGAAGTCGATTTTCAGATTGAGTTACATTACGACATTTCAGGACAACGTATGCTTTCCCAAGTATGGAAAGGTGGGGGCGTGTCGACTTCTGATTTCTACCGGATTCTATTTGAAGTGGCAGATGCTCTCCATCGCAGCCCGCAATATATGTTAGATATCCGCCGGTTTATTTTGCATGAGGATTATATTTTTATAAGTGGTTCGGGTACAAGGGAAACCGCCAGTTTAACCTATGTTCCTTTGCGCAGTGTACAGTATGCAGGGCAAACAGGCAGTCAATTTAAGCAGATGGTTATTCGTTTGATGACTCGTGTGGCTCACTTTCAGGGAGAATATATACAACGCATACTTGAGCTATGTGATAGAAATGAATTTGAATTGGGATCGTTGAAGGAACTGCTATTGCAAGGGATGACGGCTGGTGCGCAGAGCGTTAGCGTGCAGGGTGAAGGTATGGAAAAGAGTTATAGAGATCTCTATACTCCAATAAGCACTCAGGGAGAGCGTGATGGATTACGTTCACAAGCTACATACGGAAAATCTTTTTCATCAGCCGATCTTATCTTATCTACTCATTCCTCGCATACCTCACAGGGTAACCATACAGATCGTGGAACGTACGGGCAAGAGCATCGGGAGACTCTGCAGGAGATTCAGGAGCTTAAACGGGTCAATCGGCTCAAGCAGTCTGTGAAACCAGAGGAGAATACTGAGGTAGGAGCTGAAAACGAAATGGAAGATGTGGAGCCTGGATTGCAAAAATATAAAACGTACATTGCTCTGGGATGTCTGCTCGCTTCAGCCATCGTGTGGCGTTATATTTATCTGGATCATCCAGAGACGGTGCCGTTGATCATTTCCGTTGTGCTGACCTTTGTGCTTGCCGCCGTTGCTTATACAAGCTGGACGGGGAAATGGGGGGGCACTCGAGCTTCATCTCATATCTACAGCGATTCAGTACCTGTATTGGATTCGGAATGGTTAGGGGCTACTTCCCCAGCACAGCGGAAAAATGACCGCTATCAGGTAGATAAGCTGACTGGGTTTGTAGCGGGACGTCATCATCAAGACAAGCGATCTTCCGATTCGAGTGATCAAGGGCAGGAGACCTGGCGATGGTCTTTTCCAAACTCAGAATCTAAAAGCGTGGAAAGCCAAGTTGCGGAAGATAGAGGGAAAGCTTCTGCAAATTATGACTTACACGAGCCATCGAGGAAAAGTACGGAGCGGGGAAATGAATTGGAAGCCAGTGATACCAGCGAGGCATATTATAAGTCCCTGTCCGGGGTAACGGAGCTACTAAATGCTGCCTCTAAGCAGGAAACAGTGCTGCTTCGTCCAGATCAAGAAATGCAGATTCCACCTGTTCAACAATCCCCGATTGCCTGCCTGGATCGCAAGCCACCGGGTAGTGGAGAGAGCGAGCGCATCCGGTTGCAGCTGGACCAATTCGTTGGAGGCAGCTTTTTTATCGGAAGAGATCCGCAATTGGTCCAGTTTGTGGAGCATACGGATGGAGCTTCCCGTTCTCATATTGAGCTTTGCATAGATGTAGGAGGGCAAAGCCACATCGTTAAGGATCTGTCCTCGACGAACGGAACTGTTCTGAATGGAGAGCCCATGGTGCCTTATAAGGAGTACACAATGAAGGATGGAGACACATTTAAAATTGCTGGAGTATCCTATACTTATCGGGTGGACTCTTTTAAATCCTCCAATGTATCTTAATGAAGGTTATATGGATATATGTAATAAGGAGCCTGTTGTATTTCTGGGCTTCTTTCTTTATAATCGGGGAACTATTCATAGGAATAAAATAGGCAACTTAAAGACTTGCGGTTTGCTTGATAGATGATGTCTAACCCAAAAAAATGAACCCTAAGCTCGTAGAGATACTACCTACCATCCTAGAGTTCATTTTTTAAATTCAATGCTGCTTTTGGGAAGAATGGAGTTCCTCCAGAGCGTCCTTCAGTGAAGGATAGTTAAACTTAAAACCGTTCTCCAGGGCTTTGCGCGGTATTACCTTTTGACCGTCCAATACAAGCGTGCTCATCTCACCGACTAGCTTTTGAACGAGAGGGCTGGGAACGGGAAACCAGTGCGGACGGTGATATACTGTAGCTACCGTTTTCCCAAACTGGTCGTTCGTCAAGGGGTGTGGTGATGAAGCGTTCACTACTCCGGAGATCTCCGGAGTATGGATACAGTGCGTGATCAGACGGACGATATCCGCAATATGAATCCAACTCATCCATTGATGTCCGCTGCCTATTTTGCCGCCGAATCCGAAGCTGTAAGGCATCTTCATAAGCGGGAATGCCCCTTTTTTTCTGTCCAGCACAAGGCTAATGCGTAACTTAATTAAACGGGCATCGGAAGGGAAGGCGTTGGCTGCTTCCTCCCATTGCTCGACCACCTGAGATAGGAAACTTTCCGAACGACACGGGCTCGTTTCGTCGAATGTTTCGGTCAGGGATGTACCATAGGCGGCAACAGCCGAAGCCTGAATGATAACTTTCGGTTTTTTTTGCAGAGCATTCAACGCTTGGGCCAACCGGGCAACGGATAGAAGTCGTGATTGAAGAATTCTTTGTTTGGACTTGTCCGTCCAGCGCTGATTCAGCGTTTCGCCTGCTAAATTAACGACCGCATCTGTGCCTTCTAGTAATTCAGGCTTTTGTTTTAATTCGTTCCAGCTCATATATTGCAAGCGGGGGCTCGCTTCGTGACCTACCAGCGGCTTGCGGGTAATGACTTTCACGGTGTATCCGTCGTCTAGCAGGCTTTTGACCAGTGCACTCCCCACCAATCCAGTTCCTCCGCATACGATGATGTTCATGGAGCCACTCTCCTTCCGATTCGCAAAAAAATATCTATTATAAATATAACCCTTTTTGAGAAAAAAACTTCATATGAATGTATCTGTATACGCTAAAGGATGTCAATCCATGCTTTTATTTATCCTCGTTTCACTAACATATACTCTGATGTGTACTTTGTCTGCATGTTCCCTTAATGGAGTCATCTAAGAAAGCTGCCATAAAAGCTATGTTGTTTGATTTCAATAATCACGTTAAAATGATTAAATTAAAATAAGACAAGCATAACAGGATAAGGGGATGAATCAAGATCATGCTGAAAATTGGTTCTCATGTGTCCTTCTCGGACAAGGGTCTGCTCAGCGCTACAAAAGAAGCGTCTTCTTACGGGTCCAGCTCGTTTATGATATACACGGGGGCACCGCAAAACACGCGCCGTAAGCCGATGGAGTCTATGTATTTGGAGGAAGGCAAGCAGTTAATGGCTGAAAAGGGAATGGAAGATATCGTGGTGCATGCGCCGTATATCATCAACCTTGGCTCTTACAAAGAAAATACCTATGAGCTTGCGGTCAGCTTTCTTCAGGAGGAAATTCGGCGCACACACGCGATTGGTGTGAAAAATATCGTGCTGCATCCGGGAGCTTTTACAGATAAGGATGCGGAGTACGGAATCGGGCGTATTGCCGATGGTTTGAACGAGGTACTGAACGGCGTGAAGGAGACAGATGTTAACATTGCGCTTGAAACGATGGCAGGCAAAGGTACCGAAATGGGTCGTAGCTTTGAGGAAATTGCCTCCATTATAGATAAAGTAGAGCGCAACGAGCGTCTTACGGTTTGTATGGACACCTGTCACATTCACGATGCGGGTTATGATATCGTAAATGATCTAGACGGTGTACTGGAGCAATTCGACCGTATTGTCGGCTTGAATCGCATTGCAGTCGTTCACATCAATGACAGTAAAAATCCAGTTGGCGCTCATAAAGACCGCCATACTCCGATCGGGTCAGGCTGGATTGGCTATCAGACTATTCATAATGTGGTGCATCATGAAGCACTTCAAGGACGTCCGTTTATTTTGGAGACACCATGGATTGGGAAGGAAGCCAAAACTCAGCGTCCGATGTATGAGGTTGAAATTGCCCTGCTTCGCGGAAATGTAAAGGATCGATTTGGGGATGAGTTTTTGGGTCAGGTAGAGCAGCTGCATTCGTTTTTCAAAAAACAGGATGTGGATGTCCGTAAATTTGTGCTGGACACCTGGGCTCTGCTGAAAAATGATGCCAAAGCAAGAAAAGCCGATCCACGTGAGCCGCTGGAGCGTCTGTATGACATGATAACGGAAGCAGCACTATTTCCAGAGTTGAGCGAAGAACACATTAATCAACGGTTGATTGCCTGGTTTGCCGGCAGTCATTTGCCAGTGACGGTATAAGCAAAGGGGGATTAATAGCCACATGGAACTTCACGTAAAACATCAGCCAAACAGCACTCTATCTACACATGAAAACCGCGCGCGTATGCTCGTATCTTGTCCTGATGGGCCAGGTATTGTAGCGGCCGTATCCCGCTTTTTGTACGAGCATGGGGCCAATATCGTTCAATCTGACCAATATACAATGGATCCGTCCGGCGGTATGTTTTTTATGCGGATTGAATTTGATCTGCCGAATTTGAGTGCAACCCAGCCGCAATTGGAGCAGGATTTTGCCGCTGTGGCCGAGCAATTCCGTATGGAGTGGACGATTTCTGCGGTCAGCCGCAAGAAAAAACTGGCCATTTTCGTTTCCAAAGAAGATCACTGTTTGGTAGAGCTGCTGTGGCAATGGCAGGCAGGAGATCTGGACGCGGATATTTCATTGGTGGTTAGTAATCATCCGGATATGAAGGAGTATGTGGAATCGTTTGGCATCCCATATCACCATATTCCGGTGACAGCCGATACCAAGCCGGAGGCGGAGCGCCGTCAACTGGAGGTCATTGGCGAAGACATTGACGTTATCATTTTGGCCCGGTACATGCAGATTATTTCGCCCAAGTTTATTGAGCATTATCGCAACCGGATTATCAATATCCATCATTCCTTTCTGCCTGCATTCGTGGGTGGGAAGCCATATGCTCAAGCCTATAATCGCGGTGTGAAAATTATCGGTGCTACTGCGCATTATGTAACCGAGGAATTGGACGGCGGCCCGATCATTGAGCAGGACGTACAGCGGGTAAGCCACGGAGATGATGTAAATGAGCTGAAACGGATCGGTCGCACCATTGAGCGGGTCGTTTTGGCAAGAGCCGTCAAGTGGCATGCAGAGGATCGTATTCTGGTTCATGAGAACAAAACGGTCGTTTTTAACTGATCTTAAAATTTTTTAAAAAATTGGTGAGTATACATTTTGTTAAACAAAGCCCGTCACATAACGGGCTTTGTTTTTTTTATGTGAGCTATTTGCGTTATCACCGAACAGTTCATTATATTTTTTGTGATTTTATAATTTTTTAAATGAGGTTAATACATTACGGGTATATTTATATGAGGACTCGGTACTACATTTCGACAATCATCTTTATAAACGATCTGGCAAACTTCCACGGCAAATGGTACAATACTTAAGAATGTATAAGTCATATTGAAACATTCAAGCAGATTCACTCACTTCAATAGGCGTCGTTTCTATATCGGACGGTGGTATTGGAGAGCATGACCGAATGCAATTGACATACTTTATACAATATGAGGAGGCAAACCATGACTGACCAGAATCAAGCGATTCAAAAGGATGAAAACTCCACGATCGACAATTTGTCCATCACAACTATTCGTACGTTGGCAATTGACGCCATCGAGAAAGCAAACTCGGGACATCCTGGTATGCCGATGGGCTCCGCGCCAATGGGATACCAACTTTTTGCTAAAACGATGAATCATAATCCCGATCACCCTACATGGGTTAACCGTGACCGTTTTGTACTGTCCGCAGGACACGGTTCCATGTTGCTATACAGCCTTCTGCACCTGAGCGGCTATGATCTGCCTATGGAAGAGCTGAAACAATTCCGTCAATGGGGCAGCCTTACACCGGGTCACCCTGAGTTTGGACACACTGCTGGTGTAGATGCTACAACCGGGCCTCTGGGACAAGGTTTAGCAATGTCCGTCGGGATGGCAATGGCTGAAGCTCAACTGGGTGCAACATATAATAAAGACGAATTTAAAGTTGTAGATCACTTCACGTATGCAATCTGTGGCGATGGCGATCTGATGGAAGGTATCTCCCACGAGGCCGCTTCCCTGGCTGGCCGCTTACAACTGGGTAAGCTGATTGTATTGTTTGATTCCAATGATATTACACTGGACGGCAAGCTCAATCTGTCCTCTTCCGAGAGTGTTGCCAAACGCTTTGAAGCTTACAACTGGCAAGTGCTGCGCGTAGAAGATGGTAACGACCTTCCAGCAATCCAAAAAGCAATTGAAGAAGCGCAAGGCGACTCGACACGTCCTACGTTGATTGAAGTGAAAACAGTAATCGGCTACGGAAGCCCGAACAAACAAGGTAAAGGTGGACACGGCGGTACTCATGGTTCCCCACTGGGAGCAGAAGAAGCCAAGCTGACTAAAGAATTCTACAAATGGGTATACGAAGAGGACTTCCACGTACCACAAGAGGTTCGCGAGCAATTTGCTAAAGTAAAAGAGCGCGGTATCGCGGCAAACAAAGCATGGGATGAACAATTCGCGAAATACAAAGCGGCCCATCCTGATTTGGCATCTCAGTTCGAAACAGCTGTAAACGGCGATCTTCCAGAAGGATGGGATCGTGATCTTCCGAAATACTCGACTGGAGACAAAGCCGTTTCAACTCGTGTAGCTTCTGGTAATGCACTGAACGGATTGGCTCCTAACGTACCTTTCCTGACAGGCGGATCCGCCGATCTGGAAAGCTCCACGATGACACATTTGAACAACCTGACGAACTTTACGCCAGAAGACTACGCTGGCCGTAACATCTATTTCGGTATCCGCGAGTTTGGTATGGCTGCTGCGATGAACGGTATGGCGCTGCACCAAGGTGTAAAAGTATTCGGCGGTACATTCTTCGTATTTACAGATTATCTGCGTCCGGCCGTTCGTCTGGCAGCTCTGATGGGATTGCCTGTAACCTACGTTCTGACTCACGACAGTATTGCTGTTGGTGAAGATGGTCCGACTCATGAGCCGATCGAACAATTGGCTTCCCTGCGTATTATCCCGAACCTGACAGTAATTCGTCCGGCGGACGGTAATGAAACGTCTGCAGCCTGGGCTTACACGCTGGAAAACAAGAAAAACCCGGTTGCTCTGGTATTGACTCGTCAAAACCTGCCAATCCTGGCTGCTACTGCTGAGCATGCACGCGAAGGTATCAAACGCGGTGCTTACGTGGTTGCAGATGCAACAGACGGCAAACCGGTTGCTCAAATTCTGGCTACAGGCTCCGAAGTACAACTGGCTGTTAAAGCTCAGGAAGCACTGGCAGAGCAAGGTATTCAAGTACGCGTTATCAGCTTCCCAAGCTGGGATCTGTTCGAAAAACAAGACAAAGCTTACAAAGATTCCGTTCTGCTGCCAGAAGTGAAAGCTCGTTTGGCTGTAGAAATGGCGTATCCACTGGGCTGGGAAAAATATGTTGGCGACCAAGGCGACATTCTTGGTATCAGCACATTTGGCGCATCCGCACCTGGCGACCGCGTCATTAAGGAATACGGCTTTACAGTAGAGAATGTTGTTAGCCGTGTGAAAGCTTTGTTGAAATAAAAACTGGAGCATCAGCTATTAGGAATAGTTTGTCCATAAAGCAATGATCGTGTATTGCTGGCGAACAACGTACCTGATTGTGGAAATCCATGTAAAACAGACAGTCGTAACCTGAGAAAGGCTTACGGCTGTTTGTTTCATACATTTGATTTTTTTTGCAAAAAAATCACTTTTGAATTCCACTGTATAGAACACCGTGAGGCAATGTGTATTTTCATACTGAATATGGAATCAAATCTATGTTATGATGCAAAATATTCATTCAACCATTGAGAACAGATGAGGGGATAACGAATGACACAGTTCGATGGAGTAAGCGTAGTTAAAAAAGCAAATGTTTATTACGATGGTCAGGTTACAAGCCGTACAGTCATCCTGGGTGACGGCAGTAAGGTTACACTGGGTATTATGCTGCCGGGAACGTACGAGTTCGGCACGGATTCCCGTGAGATCATGGAGATTTTGGCAGGAGATCTGCGAGTGTTGCTTCCAGGTACTGAGGAATGGCTGGAAATACAAGGGACGGCAACCTTTCACGTACCTGCGAAGTCTTCATTCAAGCTGGAAGTACGAAGTGTAACTGATTATTGCTGTTCTTATCCGGAATAATTAGCTAAAAAGGGTAAGCACACTCAGCTTCAAGCCAAGTGTGCTTACCCTAAAGCTATGCCCTATGTACAAAAGCACAGCAGTGTGGTTACAAAGGAAAGTACAGCTTATTCCAGAGGCTGACCACCAATGGTGCGACCAATCCATGCTTCGTATGTCTTCACGACAGCGGATAGGTCCTCATCGCCGTAGCCTTGCGTTTGCCCGGCTTGAAACAGGCTTTTGGCAATGGATAACATAGGTGTAGGAATGGACAGGCTGTCTGTTAGTGAGGAAGCGAGCTTCAAGTCCTTGAGCATCAAGGCAAGTGAGAACTGGTTGCTAAAATCATGCTCGATGATTTTGCGTCCTTTCAGGTCAGCGGCCTTGCTGCCTGCCGATCCGAGCTGTACCAGTTCAAGGAAGCTGTCTGCCGGAATACCAGATTTAGCCGCAATAGCAAAGCCTTCAGCCAAAGCGAGGTTATGAATACCGACCATCGTATTATGAGCGAGCTTGGCTACGGCTCCGCTGCCATTTGGCCCCATATGAAGCACTTTTTTGCCCAAGGTATCAAAAACATCTGATTGTGCCGCAATGGCTTCTGCACTACCGCCAACCATGAACACGAGTGTACCGTCTACAGCGGCAGGCTTACTGCCTGTTACGGGTGCATCAATGAAGGAGCAGCCCAGCTTGTCCGCTTCGGCGGCCAGTTGTTTGACCAGCTCAGGTGAAATCGTGCTGTTGTCCATCACGGTCATGCCAGCCGTAAGACCGGCAAACACACCGTCCTGGCCGTAATAGATGTCACGGATTGAGTGATCATCGCTGACCATAGTAATGACCAAGTGCTGACCTTCAGCCGCTTCACGAGGGGTTGAAGCTGTACGTGCACCTTGCTCTACCAGTGGTTCGCAGCGCGAAGCGGTACGATTATAAACTGTGACTCCGAATCCCTGCTTTAGCAGATTGGATGCCATCGGGGCGCCCATGGTGCCCAGTCCGATAAACCCGATGTTTTTCATTGCTAATCACCTTTCTTGTTGGTAGTTGCCGTCCAATGCAGATGCGAGTTCGGCTAGAAATGAATATTGAAACAGGTTGATCTCAGTTAATTGTAGCATGGGCATGCTACCCTATCTACAGCAGGGTCTGTCAAGGCACAGGACACACAGGTAACGCAAGCTTGTCAGGCCCAGCAAATTAAAGTATCCTATTCCTAAGTCCTTATGTTCGTATTCATGGTCTTAGTAATACCAAACAGGAGGTTCCAAACATGTCTAAAAAAGTTATTTTTGATTACACTAAAGCGCTCTCCTTTGTAGGTCAGCACGAAATTGATTATTTTGCAGAGCCCATCAAGCTGGCTCATGAGCAACTGCACAACCAAACAGGTGTAGGTTCCGATTTCTTGGGTTGGATTGACCTGCCTACCAATTATGATAAAGAAGAATTTGCGCGCATCCAAAAGGCTGCTGCTAAAATTCAAAGCGATTCCGAAGTATTGATCGTAATCGGTATCGGCGGTTCTTACCTTGGAGCACGTGCTGCGATCGAAATGCTGTCGCATTCTTTCTACAATGCGCTGCCTAAAGATCAACGCAAGGGTCCAGCTATCTATTTTGCAGGCAACAACATCAGCTCTACATATGTGAATCATCTGTTGGAACTGATTGAAGGAAAAGACTTCTCTGTGAATGTTATTTCCAAATCAGGTACCACTACTGAGCCAGCTATCGCTTTCCGCGTGTTCCGTGCGGCTCTGGAGAAAAAATACGGTAAAGAAGAAGCGCGCAAACGTATTTACGCTACAACGGATAAAGAACGCGGCGCTTTGAAAAAACTGGCTAATGAGGAAGGCTACGAATCCTTCATTATTCCTGATGATGTGGGTGGTCGTTACTCCGTGCTGACAGCAGTAGGCTTGTTACCGATTGCTACAGCAGGCATTAACATCGAGGAAATGATGCAGGGGGCGGCAGACGCTTCCAAAGAATACAGCAACCCTAATGTAGCTGAGAACGAGGCTTATCAATATGCAGCCGTTCGTAACGCTTTGTACCGCAAAGGTAAAGCGATTGAAATTCTCGTAAACTATGAGCCGTCTCTGCATTTCGTATCCGAGTGGTGGAAACAGTTGTACGGAGAAAGCGAAGGCAAGGATTACAAAGGCATTTATCCTGCTTCTGTTGATTTCTCGACAGACCTGCACTCTATGGGACAATTTATTCAGGAAGGCAGCCGTAACATTTTCGAAACGGTAATCCAAGTAGAAAATGTACCTAGTCACATCACCATCGAAGCAGATGAGGATGATCTGGACGGACTGAATTTCCTGGCAGGCAAAACTGTTGATTTTGTAAACAAAAAAGCATTCCAAGGTACATTGCTGGCTCACACAGACGGACAAGTACCGAACCTTATTGTAAATATTCCTGACTTGAGCCCTTACTCCTTTGGCTATCTTGCTTATTTCTTCGAAAAAGCTTGCGGCATCAGCGGCTACCTGTTGGGCGTAAATCCGTTTGATCAACCGGGCGTAGAAGCGTACAAGAAGAACATGTTTGCGCTGTTGGGCAAACCGGGCTTCGAAAAAGAAAAAGCTGAACTTGAAGCGAGATTGTCTGAATAAGGGAACTGTAATCTCTGATTCGAAACAGGATTTCGGTCAGAAGTGTTATAGTGTATAGCATCAATTAAAGTACAGGAAAGCAGTTCACCGGCTGCCAGAAGCGGGGGACTGCTTTCTTGTAAAATGAAGTAAGGAAGGTTATACGTGTATGTTGGAACAATACCGAACCGTACGCGGTGCCGGCAACAAGGAAATTGTAATCCGAAAATCCCGTTTTATCGGCCATATTCAGCCTGTTCAAACCGAGGAAGAGGCAACTGCTTTCATAGAGCGCATCAAAAAAGAGCATTGGAACGCAACCCATAATTGTTCTGCTTACATGATTGGGGAAAGAGACGAAATCCAGAAGCAATCGGATGACGGAGAACCGAGTGGTACGGCTGGAAAGCCTATTTTGGAGGTAATTCGTAACCAGAAGCTGAAAAATGTGGCCATTGTTGTTACCCGTTACTTTGGCGGGATTTTACTGGGAGCAGGCGGTCTGATTCGCGCCTACTCAGATGGTGCTGTTGCAGCAATCGAGGCAGGGGATGCGATTACGCGTGTGCTGCATCGTGAAGTTTTTGTGGAATTGGATTATACCTGGTTGGGCAAAGTGGAAAATGAATTACGCAATCGCAGCATCCGTACTGGAGAAACGATGTTTACGGATAAAGTTACCTTAACCTGTCTGCCGCTGGCTGGTGATGCGGAATCCTTCAGCAACTGGATAACAGACTTGACACAGGGACAATCGCTTGTGTCGGAGGGAGAGCAGCTTTACTTTATTGAAGGGGAATAAATAATATGGCTAGAAGAGCAGTAGAACAGGAGTTGTCAAGAGGGCGGATTCTGGAAGCGGCCAGGCACTTGTTTATTACCAAGGGCTACCGTGCTATTTCAATGCGCAGCATTGGCCAGCATCTGGGTTACAGTCATGGTTCGTTATATTATCATTTTAAAGAGAAGGCTGAACTATTCTACGCCATTGTGATTGAAGATTTTAATACATTGCGCGGGATTCTACTGCAAGCAGCAACAGGCACGCCTGATGATGGCTTAAGCAGACTGGAGTACTTGATGCTGGAGTTTATCCGTTTTGGTTTGGAAAATCCATATCAGTACGAAATTATGTTCATGATGCACGATGAAGAACTATTTGCATACTGTCGTACAGAGCAAAACCGTTGTGTGGAATTATTTGCGTCCATGATCCGTCAGGAATTGTTGAGTGGTCAGGGGCATTCGGTGGAAGATTGCTCAAGGGTACCGAAAAGTCTGTTTTTATCCATGCATGGCTTTGTGTCATTTTATATTCAGGACGGTTTAACATTTGAAGAGATCAGGCCTGCTGCTTTAGCACATGTAAAGCTGCTGTGCAGACACCTATGAGCGTACCTGCATTCACACGCTTCAGCCATGAACATGTAGGGCGCTTTTCTGGGTGTATGCACTTCAAGACGGTGACTTATCATTACGTTACTTTGCGAAAGCGACTAAGAATTTAACAGACGATGATGCATCCAGCAGGAGAACATCATGGTCTGTTTTTTTGCACGGTCCGTCAGTCCTTCATGATTTTTACATGGTATTGGCGTCTGCGTGGTCCGTCGAATTCACAAAAATAAAGTCCCTGCCATCGTCCGAGCAAGAGCTTTCCATCATGGATGATGATCGTTTGCGAGGGGCCTGTCGTAATGGATTTTAGGTGGGACGCCGTATTTCCCTCCATATGGCGATATTGGGGATGCTCCCACGGATAAACCTCATCCAGTCTTAACATCACATCATGTTTGACGTCTGGGTCGGCATTTTCATTAATGGCGATGCCGGCTGTCGTGTGTGGACAATAAATCAGTGCGGTTCCTTGCTGCACCCCGCTTTTTTCGATCAATGAAGCAACTTCGCGTGTAATATCGCGCATTTCATCTCGCCGTGTAGTAGATAATTCTAAAGTATGCAACATAACTCCATCTCCTTTCTTCTTATTACTTTACCCTTTTAATTCCTAAGATAATATATAGAGTTGACGAAAATTACTTTCCTTTGATAAAGTATCACATAAGAAAAACATAGTAAGGGCATTGGAATAATTAAATGATTTCAAATGAGGTACGTGCTTTGCGGTAAGCAAGGCTGCTGCTGTTCCTAAACAGGTCCAGAAGCGGAAAGGAAGTGTACGGATATGCATGTGGAAGTAAGAGGATTAAACAAGCATTTCGGTAATTTTCATGCGGTTAAGGACGTATCTTTTGGTATTCAGACGGGCCATCTTATTGGTTTACTCGGTCCAAGTGGTGGGGGCAAAACTTCCATTCTTCGCATTTTGGCGGGTCTGGAGCAACCGGATGCGGGAGAAATTCATTTTCACGGAAAAAGGGTAAACGAGCTGTCCCCGCAGGAACGCGGAATCGGATTTGTATTTCAAAACTATGCTTTGTTCAAGCACATGAGCGTGTACGACAATATTGCCTTTGGTCTGAAAGTGAAAAAAATCTCCAAAACCCGCATCAAGGAACGGGTCACAGAGTTGGTCGAACTAACGGGGCTCAAAGGTTTTGAGCATCGTTATCCGCATCAGTTGTCAGGTGGGCAGCGACAGCGGGTTGCTTTTGCGCGTGCTTTGGCACCGGAGCCACAACTGCTGCTGCTGGATGAGCCTTTTGCGGCTATTGATGCTAAGATTCGTCAGGAGCTGCGTACCTGGCTGCGAGAGTTGATTGAGCGGGTGGGCATTACTTCAATTTTCGTCACCCATGATCAGGATGAGGCGATTGAAGTAGCGGATGAAATAATGGTGATTAATCAGGGACGACTGGAGCAGAAGGGAACGCCTTGGGATATTTATAAAAAACCGGGGACCCCGTTCGTAGCTTCCTTTATTGGGGAATCTACGGTGATCGAACAGGCGGGAAGTCTCAGAGGCTTCGAAGAAGCTGCCGGAGTGGGAACACGTGCCTTGATCCGTCCGGAGTATATTGATGTCGGGCCAAGCGAGGAGTTTACGCTCCTGTCGGCGACTGAGGAAGGCATTGTGAAGCATTTGCATTTTCGTGGGAGTGAATGGATGGTTGAAGTGCAGGTCGGGGACCATCGTCTCATGACATACCGTTCGCTGGAGAAGTCTACGCTGGAACCTGGTCAGCAGGTACGAGTGTTGGTGCATCGGGCCTATCTGTATAATGACCAATCCAGCTGGATGGTGGAAAACCGCCTGAAGGAAGATCCAATGCCTATCATCATTTAAAAATAAAAACGATCACGCATGAGGGGATGTCTGGCCTGATTTCACGGCTTTGGGCATGCTCCTTTTGGCGTTGGACGCTGGAAGGATTTACGCAGACTTGATGTGTTCGTTATAATAGTAGTAAAAACACCCAGATAGATAGGAGTTAAACCATGAATCGGCTTATTTTTCTTGGCACGGGGGATGCAATGGGGGTTCCGCGTGTATATTGTGATTGTCTCGTGTGCACAGAGGCTCGCACGACAGGGGCGAATGTAAGGTTGAGATCGTCTGTGCTGATCGAAAGCGAGACGGAGGACTTTATGATTGATTGTGGCCCGGACTGGCGCAGACAGCTAGAATTACGCGGTCTGCGTTTTATCCCTACGATCCTCGTGACACATGCACATTTTGACCATATTGGAGGATTACCAGAATGGGCGGATGCCTGTCGCTGGACCGGAAACAGAGGTCGCTTGTACGCTCCACAGGAAGTGATTGACACGATCTTGCGTCAATTTTCCTGGCTCTCTGGACACTTGGATCTTATTCCAGTAGATCAAGGAGTCCAACTTGGCGGGTGGAATATCCGGGGATGGCGTGTAAATCACGGAAAGAACGGGTATGCTTACGCTTATCGTCTGGAAAAGGACGGCTTCTCGTGGGCCTACTGCTCGGATTCGATTGGATTGAATGAGGCGGAAATTCTGCCCTTGCACAATCTGAATTTGCTCGTGCTGGGAACGAGTTTTTATCATGAGGAGGCCGAGTATGCAACTCGCTCCGTATATGACATGCTGGAGGCTCAGGAGCTTATAGGAAGGCTTAAGCCCGGAAGTACAGTATTTACACATATGTCCCATGATGTGGATGTCGCACGCAACTATGGGCTTCTGGAAGGGATTAGCTTGGCACACACCGGCATGAGTTTACCGTTAGAATAAGGGTTACCCTTTACCTTTATATCGTTCGACTGATACGTAGAAGTGTGGAGATCCCTTCCTTGATTTGTAGCTCGTTGGCGTATGAATAGGACAGCCGTACATGCGTTTTACCCTCTGCGCCGATGGGATCAAACACATTGCCCGGGACAAAGGTGACTGATTCCTGCACGCATTTGGCGAGCAGTTCATTAGGTTTCAACTTAGAAGGCAGCTGGAGCCACAAGTTAAGGCCCCCCGCCGGGCTGGTCCATGTCCAGCCGGAATTGCGGAGGCTGTCTTCCATCGTTTCCTTGCGAATCTGGAGCGCGATACATAGCTTTTTTATATGCTGCTGCATGCGTGGAGATTGAAAGTATTGTAGGAACAGCTTCTGATTCAACAGTGGCGAACCGTTATCTACCAGCGCTTTGACGTTCAGCAGGCTGTTCATGAGCTGTGGTCGACAAGTCACGGCTGCGATTCGCAGACCTGGAGCGACATATTTGCTATAGCTGCGAATGTAGACGACGCTTCCCGAGACATCATAGGCGAAAATCGGAGAAGGGGGCTTTTGTCCAAAGCTGATGTCATAGGTGCTGTCATCCTCAACAATAAGACAGCCATAGCGTTCAGCCAGTTCGGGCAGCCTTTTACGCTGCTCATCGGGTACCGTGAAGCCAGTCGGATTGTGGAACGTCGGATTCATATAAAAGACACGTGGTTTTTCTGTTTTCATGCACCATTCAATCTGATCCATGTCATAACCTTCCGGTCGGATATCGGTCATGGTCAGACGTGCGCCTTGTCTGCGAAATATTTCCATGGCAGGACCGTAGGAAGGACGTTCGGTCAATACACGGTCTCCTGTACGAATTAGAGATCGGGAAATCAAGTCGATGGCTTGCTGTGCTCCGGAGGTAATCAGCACTTCATCCGATGATAAAGCAAAATGCTTATCCACACTAAAATGCTGCGCCATGGCCTCCCGAAGCTCGGCATCACCCTGTACAGAGGAATAGGTGGCCGCTACTTTCGGATGCTTTTCAAATACCTGCATCATCAGCTCTCCCCAAAATCGGTTGGGCAGGAGAGACGGGTCAATCAGCGCTTTGGAAAACTGGAAATTTGCATTCACCGATTGAACGCGACTAAGTCCATCCATTCCCCTCCAGGTTGAAACAGACGGATCATCTGCCGCATGGGCGGATTCAGAGTGAATCGTGAGGTCAATGGACGAGTGCCCCGAGTAGCCAGCATATTTCGCATGCCCAGTCGCTTGGGAAGAATGAACGTAATATCCTGATTTGTCCTTTACATAGACCATTCCCCGTTGCTTCAACTCCTGATATGCCCGGAAAACAGTTAGCCGATGCACACCCAGCTCCTGAGCCAAGCTTCGTACGGACGGCAGCTTCATGTCTGTTTGCCAATCACCGCGATCAATCCGCGCAGACACATAATGGATGACCTGCTCATACAGCTTTAAGGTATGATCGGCTGGAAAGAGTAATTCGCTGTTGTTCTTGCCCACGCTGTCCACGCTCCTTTTGTGTATTTTACTATAAAATATTTCAAAACTACATACAACTGTTCTGTGGGTACACATCTGTTCTGTTCGTCTCCCTGTATGCTTAAAAGCAACTGAAGGGAGAGGGACGTATCATGGTTGGTATCGCGTTTACGATAATGTGTCTTATTTTTGGCACAACGTTTTTGGCCATAAAAGTGGGAGTAGAAGCTGGACTTCCGCCGTTTTTATCAGCAGGTGTACGTTTTTTCGCGGCAGGGGCGATATTGTTTATTGCTATGAAGCTGGCCGGAAAGGTGCGATGGTCGTTATTATGGCGTAAGGAAATGTTGCTGATTGGAGCGGGAACGACCTTCGGAACGTTTTCAGCCTTGTATTGGGCAGAGCAATATGTCAGCTCGGGGATCGGAGCTATTTTGTCAGCTACCGGACCGATGATGATCGTCATTTTGCAATCGGTGCTGCTACGGCAAAAAACGTCACGGATTACGGTCATTGGCTGCATGATCAGCTTTCTTGGTGTGGTACTAGTCGTGCTGCCCGGATTGGCAGTTCAGATCAGCAGCCTGTGGCTGGCGGGATGCCTTGTCATTTTGCTAGGGGAGCTGTGTTATTCCGGAGGAGCTCTTTATTCCAAACGGGTAATGGATGTATTTCGTGAAACGAACCCGATTGCCCTGAATGCGGCGCAAATGATCCATGGGGGATGGATGCTGCTGGTACTGTCTGCGATCACGGAACCGTGGAGTTCTGAGGGGTGGCAGTACCTTCCTGCCATGGGGTCGTTATTTTATCTGATCCTGTTTGGTTCGATGATTGCACATACACTGTTCTACTGGCTCATGGAGCGAACGAATCCCCTTTTCCCGACAACGTGGCTGTATATTTCACCGCCGATTGCGGTGGGCTTGGGAGCGTTGTTGTATGGAGAGCATGTAAGCTGGTGGATGCTGGCAGGGGTGTTGCTCATTGTGACCGGATTAATCCTTATGAACAACGGAATTATCCGTCTGGTGAACAGGCGTAAGGTACGTTCTGCTGCCTGATATTTTGAAACCGTTAGGCATTATAGGATATGACAGTAAAAACCTCCAAGCTGCCGCATGTTACTGAGCATGCGACGTTTGGAGGTTTTGTTGTTGTGTTACTTCATTTATCTAAAATTATTCAACATTCAGTACGAATTTGTCGATGGCATGCTTGACACCGTCTTCATTATTGCTGCGAGTGATGTAATCAGCCAGCTTTTTCAAATCAGGAATGGCATTCTCCATTGCTATGCCGAGACCAGCGCATTCAAGCATTTCATGGTCGTTCCAAGAGTCGCCGATGGCAATCGTTTCCGACAGATCACAGCCAAAATGGTTTGCAAGGAAGGTAAGCGCGTGGCCCTTGGTGCCTTCATGATGCATAATTTCCAGAAAATGAGGCTTGGATTTTGTAATATGCACTTCATTGCCAAGCAATTCGCGAAGTTCGGGAATCAATTCATCCAACACTTCCGGCTCGTCGATGATCAGCAATTTAGGAGCCGGTTGCTCTATAACTTTACTGAACACAGGCTCTACAAAATATTCCGTGTTGTTCAGCTCGGTGTAATCTTTGATTTTCTGATTATCTTCACGTGTGTACAATTTGTCATCTATATACGTTTGCAGATGCAGATTGCGTTCCACGCAGAATTCATACAGGCGACGTGCAGCCACGAGTGGAACATAACGCTCATACAGCACGTTTTCGTCCAGCAGGTTTTTAACCAAAGCTCCTTGGTACGTAATGATCGGCACGTTCAAACCAGTCTGGCGAGCAATTTTGTGCGCGGAGGCATAAGCTCGTCCAGTAGCGAGGGTAACCACTACACCTTTAGCTACAGCAGCTTCTAATGCCTGTTGTGTCGCCGGAGTAACTTCTTTCTGGTCGTTAATGAGTGTATCATCAATATCAATGGCAATTAATTTATACATATCGGTATTCTCTCCTTTATCTCCATCATGGGGCATTGTTAAAATTGTATCTTATAATATTCAAAATGACAATATCGCAATGAAAAAGGGACGGCTCCCATAAGAGCCTGTCCCCCTATAACCACTGAAGTATTGGCTTGAACAATGGTAAAAAGTAGCTGTTAGTCTTCCAAAAATACAAGTCCAACAAAGTCGTCCAGCTCAATATTACCAAAATAATGCTTCAAATCGAGAGAGGATAAGGCTTGACGTACCTCACCTTCATCATAGCGCTTGCCGCGCAGGATATTTTCAATATCAGCGACGTCACCCACACCGAAGAAATCTCCATAGATTTTAATATCACGGATATAACCTTCCTTAAGATCCATGCGGATATCAATAATACCGACTGGGAATTTACGTGTGTGCTTGATATTACTCTCGGGGGATTGACCGTAGTTCCAGTCCCACGATTGATAGCGTTCTTTGGAAATTTCATGGATTTTGGCCCAATCGGCATCGGTTAGCTTATATTGAGGTACCTGATCCAATTCTGCACCGAATATGGAACGCAGTAGTTCCTCGCGAAATTGCTCTATGGTCATCTCACGGTCCATCAGTTCGCTGATATTAGCCACACGACTGCGGACGGATTTAGTGCTTTTGGATTTGAACTTTTCGGGATTGGCATGCAGCGATGCAGCCACATTGTCCAGATTCAGGTTAAACATCAATGTACCGTGGCTGAACATACGTCCGCGTGTGGCAAATTGGGCGTTTCCTGAAATTTTACGTTCTCCGACCTGCAGATCGTTGCGGCCTGTCATTTCGGCTTCTACCCCCATTTGGCGCAGGGCATCAATAACAGGTTGCGTAAATTTGAGGAAATTATGAAAGGACTCCCCGTTATCCTTGGTAATGAAGCTGAAATTTAAATTACCGAGATCATGATATACAGCACCGCCGCCGGACAGACGACGAACGACTTGAATATTGTTGTCTCTGACAAACTCGGCGTTGATTTCTTCAATGGTGTTTTGATGCTTGCCTATAATAATAGAAGGCTGATTAATGTAAAACAGCAGATAGCTGTCGTCCAGCGGAAGATGCTTGAGCGCGTACTCCTCAATGGCAAGATTAATGGCTGGATCGTGTATGCCCTGGTTGTCGATGAACAGCATGTCCATTCCTCCGTATATACAAACTGTGTAATTTTATGTGTGCCTCTTTCTATTGTAACCCAAGTGAGCCATGTACACAAAAGCTCATATGCATTGACGGGACGCAAAAAGCAGCCTCATAATGGAGCTAAATGATTGGAAACGGCCGGAAAGGATGAGAGGCAATGATAGAGGTTTACGGTCATGGCGGGGACAGGGAGACAGCTGCGGCGACATTCGGCGGAGCCGCTGCGGATTTTGTGGATTTTAGTGCAAATATTAATCCGCTCGGTCCGCCGCCGGAGGTGCTTGAGGTGCTGCAAAGCTCATTTGACACTGTGATTCGCTATCCAGACCCTGGGCACCGCAATTTTAAAAATATGCTGGCACGGCGACTGCATATTCCACCGGAGTCGTTAAGTATCGGAAACGGAGCGGCTGAAAGCATGGCGCTCCTGCTATTGGGACTGGCTCCCAAGCGTGTGGGTACAGTGGAGCCGTGTTTTTCGGAATATGCCGAGCTGGCTGGCAAATTCGGAGCTGAGATAAGTCGGGTGTACGGGAAGGCCTCGCTTCAATGGAAGGCGGACGTGGAGGACATCCTTCAGCTCATGGAGCAAGTAGATGTTTTGTTCCTGGGGCAGCCGAATAATCCAAACGGTGTGCAATATGGCGAGCAGGAGCTGTGCGAACTGGCAGAAGCGGCTGGCAAAACGGGTACCGTGCTGGTGGTGGATGAAGCATTCATTGATTTTATTCCGCTGGAACGGCAAATCTCACTACTGCCTGTGCTGGATCGGTATCCTCATGTGATTTTGATCCGATCGATGACCAAATTTTATGCCATTCCTGGCTTGCGATTGGGCTATGCGATTGCTCATCCGGACTATATCCGGCGAATGACGGCCAAACAGGTGACCTGGAGTGTGAATGGATTGGCGTTGCTGGCTGGGGAGGCATGTCTGAAAAGTGGGCAAGCATATGAGCGCCGCACACAGGAGCTGATTGCTACGGAGCGCAACCGCCTGTTGACCGCCTTGGCGGAATGGGGCTGCGGTGTCGTTCCCGGCGAAGCCAATTACGTGCTGGCAAGGGCGCCGGGTACGTGGAGCGCATCGGCGATTCAGCAGGCGCTTGGACAACGCGGAATTCTTATACGTAGCTGTGCTATGTATCCGGGGCTGACGACGAGCCATTTTCGGATTGCGGTCAAGGATGCAGAAGCCAACGACAGGCTGCTGTCTGTATTGGGTGAAGTGCTGGAGGAGGAGCAGCGGCGTGACAGTTAGCTTGATTATCCTGGCAGCCTACCTTTTGGACAGGCTGATCGGTGACCCGAGGTGGTTGCCGCATCCAGTCATCGGTATGGGACATGCCATTTCAGCATTGGAAAAAGTGATTCGCCGCCAGGCCCGAAGTGACCGGGGGTTGAAACGTGCGGGTATACTGCTTCCACTCATTGTGGCGGGAGGCTCCTTTACGCTCGCCTGGGCGCTATTGCACTTGCTTGCCTTGATTCATCCGTGGTTGTCTGTCGGCGTAGAAATGGTGCTGATTGCGACCACGATTGCTTCCAAAGGACTAAAGGACGCAGGAATGGCAGTATACCGAGCGTTGCAGGCGGATGACCTGGCTGCGGCACGGCGGGAGCTGGGCATGATAGTTGGGCGGGATACGCAACAGCTTGATGAGCCTGAGATTGTACGCGGTACCGTCGAAACGGTCGCTGAAAATATCGTGGACGCGATTATTTCCCCGCTTTTTTATGCCTTGATCGGGGGAGCACCCTTGGCGCTGGCTTATCGTGCTGTGAATACGCTCGATTCCATGGTTGGCTATAAAAATGAAAAGT
The DNA here is from genome assembly GCF_059772165.1 of Paenibacillus sp. TY11. Lineage (NCBI taxonomy): Bacteria > Bacillati > Bacillota > Bacilli > Caryophanales > Paenibacillaceae > Paenibacillus > Paenibacillus sp. TY11. The sequence continues at coordinate 45,863 of NZ_JCBAIQ010000008.1, forward strand.
ATCTGCATTTAGGCTGGGCTTCAGCACGTCTGGATGATGTCGCTAACTACATACCGGCACGCCTGACAGCGGCAATGCTTGTGGTAGCGGCGTGGATGTACAAGCGAGATGCTGCAAGAAGCTGGCGCACAGTCAAGCGAGACGCTCGTCTGCACCCAAGCCCGAACAGTGGCTTCCCGGAATCGGCTGTTGCTGGTGCACTGGGGATTCGTCTTGGAGGCTATAATGTGTATCATGGCGTGCGCTCCTTTCGTGCATACATGGGCGATTGGATACGACCGCTAGAGTCGAAAGATATACGGCATACGATCCAGCTGATGTTCGCCGTGTCCAGTATGTTTGTAGGATTGTGTTTGTTAGGAGCCGCAGGTTGTTTTGCCTTGGGATGGGTGCGGTGAGGAGTGACACACTGAATAATGATCGAGCAGGAAGTGACATGATCTTGAAACAAGATATAGCAGCAAAAAGGACAGTAGAATACGCACAAAGTCCGAACTCACAGGAGGATAAGGTGCCGTATGATGCTAAAGAAGATCTGCAGTGGGACATGGAGCTTGTGTTAGTACGTCATGGCACAACCTTATGGAACAGAGAACGTCGATATCTGGGACACTCCGACTTGGGTTTGCTATCAGGAGCAGAGCAGGAATTAAAGCCTTTGCAGGAAAAATTGCAGGGGCAGTCCTTTGCTCGAATCTATTGCAGCGACTTGATGCGATGTCGCCAGACCTTGCAGATCATTTTGCCAAAATCAGAGTTGACGTCTGGACGTTCCCTATCTGCTATGCCTCCTATTATGGAACCACGTCTGCGAGAGCTTCATTTTGGCGAGTGGGATGGAAAAACGTATGACATGCTTAAGGATGTGGAGTTGTATCGCGCTTGGATTGATGAGCCGCAACGGATCACCCCTCCTGGAGGAGAGCCTTGGGCAGATTTTGTGAATCGTCTGCGCGAATTTCTTGACTCTCTGTATGAGTGGCGAATTGCTATGGAAGTTCAACCCATGGATTTGACTGCTGCGCCGCCCTCTGTTTTGGTCGTTACGCATGGTGGCGTAATTCGTCAATTGGCTTGCATGCTGATACCGGGCCATGATTTTTGGAGCCTGAATCCGAAGCCGGGAGAAGCATTTAGGATTCAGTTGAGGTTGGCAGGACCGCACAATTACATTGCGAAAATGCTTCCTCATTAGGTTAGACACCAGCGGATAAAGAGGCTGTTTGGGTTGTAAGCCGCCTCATTTTAACCTATAATCATCAAGTAAAAGAACGGCTTGACTACCACTACATCAAATATCCAGCAGACGAGGTCGGCGCAGTGTGATGAAACCGTTGGTTCCCTTCACTGCGCTGTTAAAAGGGAAGTCGGTGTGAGTCCGGCGCGGTCCCGCCACTGTAAATGGAAACATGCCCGTTAGTCCTGCTTTATGTGCCACCAAGCATATGAAAGAGTTTTAGGACCTGCATCTTACCATAAGTCAGGATACCTGCCCGTCCGCCTGTCACCATAATCCTTCGAGGAAAGGATGACGTGTTCGCAGTGACTGTCCATGCGGGAAGAAGCTGCCGCCTGCGCACGATCTGCGCTAACGTGACCCCTGTGTCCTGATATGAGGATGCGGGGGTTTTTTGATAGGAAAAGAAGGCTGGGTTAGAAGATATCGGATGATGTTCAAGTGACGCTCTTAACGATTTTTTTATGAAGGGGTGCTAATCATGGCAGGAAAAAAAATAAAGGTTTGGACAACAGGTCTATTGGCTCTGATTTTGGCAGTTGTGCTGAGTGCATGTGGCGCTAATGGAAAGAATGCTGAAAATAAAGAGGGGCAGGCTTCTTCCCAGCAACCGGGACAGACAGTAACCGCACAAGAGCCTCCAGGCAAAACGGTTTACCCGCTAACGGTTAAGGATGCCACAGGACAGGAATTTACATTCAAAAAAGCACCGGATAAAATCGTTTCCGTCTCCCCGGCAGAAACCGAGGCGCTGTTCGCTATCGGGCTGGATAAGGAAATTGTCGGCGTCTCCGACTACTCTGATTATCCGGAAGCAGCTACGAAAAAGCCAAAAGTGGGCGGTATTATGAAACCGAACGAAGAGGCGATCATTGCTGCAAACCCGGAAGTCGTTTTTGCAGGGATCTCACTTAGTGAACAGGCTACGACCAAGCTGCGTGATATGGGAATTATGATTTTTAAAACGGAACCGAAAACGATCGAAGATGTCATAGCTAACATCGAATTGTATGGGAAAATCACCGATCATCAGAAAGAAGCGAGAGCGGTGACTGACAAGATGAGAGCAGATGTAGCGGAAGTGAAAGAAGGAATTAAAAATATCGGTAAAGGGCAGAAGCTGCGGGTATACGTCGAGTTTTCACCAGGCTGGACGGTTGGTAAAGGCGAGTTTATGGACGAGCTGATTACGTTGGCGGGCGGCGAAAATGTAGGTGCCACGCAGAAGGGGTGGTACCAAATTAGTGAGGAAAATATTATTGCTGCGAACCCTGACGTGATTTTGTACAGCAAAAGTGTCAAGGACGACAAAACTGGTCAAACACTCGGCGAAATCATTAAAGCTCGCAGTGGATGGGATCAAATATCGGCTGTTCGCCACAACCGGGTGTTTGCCGTGGATGATAATTTGATCAGTCGTCCGGGTCCACGCGTAACGGAAGGTCTCAAGGAAGTGGCCAAGGGCGTTTATCCTGAAATTTTCAAATGAATCGTAAACTGATCGGCTTTGGAGGGACAGGTCTTGTCCTGCTGTTGCTGACGCTGCTACTCTGTCTTGGCATCGGCTCGGCCAAGCTTCCGGTCAGCCAGATCACGGGCATTCTGGTTAACCACCTTCCGTGGTTAGGCGATACGTTTACACCGGATTGGAATACATCCTCAGAGCAGATTATTTTGAAGGTCAGATTGCCACGAGTGTTACTGGGAATGTTGGTAGGCGCAGCGCTGGCGCTGGCGGGAGCCGGATTTCAGGGTGTGCTGCGCAATCCTTTGGCTGATCCATATACACTGGGGGTATCCTCAGGTGCTTCGGTAGGAGCGGCGGTGCTGATTTATTGGGGCCTTCAATTTTCATTTGTTGGCATATGGACGCTGCCGCTAGTGGCGTTTACGACCGGAATGCTGACGCTGTGGATGGTGCTGACACTGGCACGGGAAGGTGGGAAAATTCCGACACAAAGTCTCATTTTGTCGGGTGTGGTGATGCAATCTTTTCTGGGAGCGGTTGTTTCTTTTCTGACAGCCATGTCGAAGGAGACGGTCAATGAAATATTGTATTGGACGATGGGAAGTCTTAGTCTGCGTGGTTGGTCATATACAGGAATCCTTTTACCTTACGTGGTCATAGGGCTGGTGTTTTTATGGAACCGGGCACGGGTGCTGAATATTCTGGCTTTGGGTGAACGTCAGGCGGCTCACATGGGAGTTCATGTAGATGCGACGAAGCTATCCGTTCTGATCATATCCACGCTACTGACAGCTGCCGCTGTCTCGGTATGTGGAGTGATTGGCTTTGTGGGACTCGTTGTACCGCATATCATCCGTCTGGTGACAGGTCCTGATTACCGGATGATTGTTCCGTTATCTGCGCTCGGTGGAGCTATTTTTATGGCTTGGGCAGATACGGCGGCTCGCACGTTGTTAGCCCCAACGGAAATTCCTCTGGGCGTGATGACGGCCTTTGTTGGAGCACCGTTCTTCGCATATCTCCTGTACCGGAACAAGAAGCTGCGCAGGGGGGAACTGCTGTGACCGAACAAAGTGAATCACAGAAGGTGCGTAATCGGGCATTGGAGGTAGTGGGCCTGACCCGTGCCTATGGAGAGTTCCATGCGCTGAAGAATATAAGCTGGAGCGTAGACGAAGGAGCTTGGTGGGGAATCATTGGTCCGAACGGGAGTGGAAAATCGACCTTGCTGCATTTGCTTTCCGGTGTAGATCAGCCAACTTCGGGCAACGTTCATATCTATGGCAAAAGAGTCGGTAGCTACAGCAGAAAAGAGCTTTCCCGACTTGTAGCCGTACTCCAACAGGAAGGGCTTCCTCCCGTGGGATACACCGTCAGGGAAGTCGTAGAAATGGGACGTTTTCCTCATCAGGACTGGTTAGGCAGGGAAAAGGGTGTTGATGTGGAGGCGATCACGGATCGCGTGCTAGAGCGATTGGGTCTTACCTCACTGGCGGACAGAGCATTGGACCGCTTGAGCGGGGGACAGCGACAGCGTGTAGCTTTGGCAAAGGTGATGGTGCAGGAGCCACAGTTATTGCTGCTGGACGAGCCTACGACCTATTTGGATTTGCGCTATCAGCTTGAATTTATGGAACTGCTGGCAGAATGGCGCCAAGAAACGGGTGTGACGATCATTGCTGTCCTGCATGACCTTAATTTAACGGCCCAGTTTTGTGACGATTTGCTCGTACTCAAGGATGGAATGGTTGAAGGATTGGGAGCTTCATCGAAGTTATTAACTGAGGATCGGATTCGACGTGTATACGGTGTTGAGCCAGTGATGCTTCCGCATCCCGATAGCGGCGTACCGCAGCTCTTGCTGCGCAGGAGCGCTCCGGATACAGCTGATCAATAGGAGATTGTGAAACATATTATAAAAAAGAGCAGGGAGTGGAAGGTATGAACGACAAGCTGCGTCAGCTGATCGATAGCATTGCCCAGCCGGATGGAGCGGCGGCCTCGGCAGCTTCAGCACATTTGGACCAATTAACGAAGCCACCGGGAAGTCTGGGAAAGTTGGAGAGTTTGGCCATTCAGCTAGCAGGAATAACAGGAGTGGACAAGCCTGAATTTGATCGTAAAACGGTTATGGTCATGGCTGCGGATCACGGGGTGTGTGAAGAGGGAGTCAGCGCCTTTCCGGCTGAGGTTACGCAGCAAATGCTGTATAACATGTTGTCAGGTGGCGCGGCAATTAATGTGCTGGCACGTCATGCGGGCGCAGATGTCAAGGTGGTAGATGTTGGCGTGAATGCGGATGTCGCTCACGCGAATCTGGTGGACCGTAAGGTGCGCATGGGTACTTCGAATATAGCTAAAGGGCCAGCGATGCTGCGTACGGAAGCGGAACAGGCGGTTTTGGCCGGAGCTGAAGCCGTAGCAGAAGCGGTCAAAGGTGGCACACGGCTATTCGTTACCGGAGAGCTGGGCATCGGGAATACGACAGCCAGCGCTGCGGTCGTATGTGCTCTTACCGGGCTAGAGCCGGAAGTTATCGTAGGCCGGGGGACGGGTGTAGATATGGCGGGGCTTACCCGTAAAATATCGGTTGTCTGCCGCGCATTGGAGGTGAACCAGCCAGATGCAAATGATGCGCTCGACGTGCTCACTAAGGTTGGCGGTCTGGAGATTGCCGCCTTGGCAGGCGTCATCCTCGGCGCAGCCGCACATCGCTGTCCAGTTGTGCTGGACGGCTTTATTTCAGGCGCAGCTGCCCTCGCAGCGCGTGCACTTGCGCCTGCAAGCGCTGCGTACATGCTTGCTTCGCACGCTTCGGACGAGCGCGGACACGCGGCGGTGCTCCGCCAGCTCAAGCTGGAGCCCATGCTTCATTTGGACATGCGGCTCGGGGAGGGCACAGGCGGTGCGCTTAGCTTGCACCTGATTGATGCGGCGTGCCGCATTATGCGCGAAATGGCGACCTTTGCCGATGCAGGCGTATCGGACGGTCAGGGAGCCGCGCAGCGATGAAAGCGCTCGTGACCGGCGGGGCACGCAGCGGGAAAAGCGACTTTGCCGAGCGATTATGCATGTCGCGCGCGCCTGGCGCCTGCTACATTGCAACGGCGCAAGCCTATGACATGGAGATGAAGGAGCGCATCGCCCTTCATCGGGTCCAGCGCGAGTCTGCCGGGTACGACTGGCAGACGCTGGAGGAAGCGCAGGCGCTGCCTGAGCTGCTGCGACGGCTTGGCGGTGATCAAGCGTCGCAGCCATCATCCTCGCCTATGGTGCTGGTCGACTGCCTGACCCTGTGGCTGTCGAACGTGCTGCTGGCCGCAGGCGAGGACGGCGAAGCTGCGTCCAGAGCCGCCATTGATGAACTGGCGTCAGCTGTGGAGCAGTATCCAGGGCCGCTCGTCATCGTAACCAACGAGGTCGGTGACGGTATTGTGCCCGAATATCCGCTCGGTAGGCTGTACCGGGATTTGAGCGGGGTTATGAATCAGCGGATTGCCCGTCTTTGTGATGAAGTATTTTTGGTGACGGCGGGCATTCCCGTAGAACTCAAACAGTTGGAATATAAGCTATGAGCCGCGAACGTCAGGCTGTTGCTGCGGCATTTCAATTTTTATCCCGTCTCCCGGTCAAGGCGGAACTGGATTTTTCCCCGCATTTGCTTAAACGCAGTGCAAGCTATTATCCGCTGGTTGGAGCGGTCATTGGCATCATCGTCTGGGGCTCTGCGGCGCTTACTTCTATGGTGCTGCCGCCGTTGCCGTGTGCGATTCTTACTCTTGTTGTCTGGGTCTGGTTGACGGGCGGATTGCATTTGGACGGGTGGATGGATGCGGCTGATGCCTTGTTCAGCTACCGATCCCGTGAGCGGATGCTGGAGATTATGAAGGATAGCCGTGTAGGAGCGATGGGCGTTATTGCTTGTGTGTTGCTACTCATGTTTAAGGCTTCTTTGCTGTATACGGTGCTGGTTGAACGGGATCTGTCCGGCTTGTTGCTGCTTCCGATGGTTTGGAGCCGCTGGTTTATGGTGCATGCGATGAAGCGCTGGCCTAAAGCCCGTAACGATGATGGACTGGCCTCGCGTTTTGCTGATATGAGTGGTGGCCGCGTCGGATTGGCCGTATTCTGGGCTGTTCTGGTGACTATGGGTGCGACCTTAGGACAATATTTCCTTGCTGCGTTGCCTATGGGAACAGGTGGCATAGGGGATTCGTCGATGGCAGGAGCATACATACGAACGTTCCTTTTGTATTCCGAGGACCTTCCAATCTGGATAGGCTTTGTGCTGCTACCCTTGTTGGCTTATGGTGCTGGAACCTTCGCGGCAAATCGTGTTAACCGCCGTTTAGGCGGGCTGACGGGTGATATTTACGGAGCCTTGAACGAATTGCTGGAGACTGTTTTGTTGCTGTTTATTGTAATTTTGTACGGGTTGTGATCAGATTTGAAATGAATTCGTTAAAGGGGAAGAGGCAATTGTCAACTTTCGAACCGCCCTGCACGAACCCGGGAGCCGTATTGATGCTTCAAGGAACAGCGTCGGATGTGGGCAAAAGTGTGGTGACGACTGTGCTGTGCCGTATCTTTACGCAGGACGGCTATCGTCCAGCACCGTTTAAGTCACAAAATATGGCGTTAAACTCTTATGTTACCGAGGACGGCAAGGAAATTGGACGTGCTCAGGGTGTACAGGCCGAAGCCTGCGGTATTGAGGCGACGACCGACATGAATCCGATTCTGATTAAGCCGGTCAAGGATATGCACTCACAAATTGTTGTACACGGTGTACCTTATGCCTATATGAGCGCCTCCGATTATCGGAAGGATTTTTTGCCAAAAGCCAAGCAGACCGTCATGGATGCTCTGAATCGGTTGCGTGATACCTATGATATTGTACTTATGGAAGGGGCAGGCAGCCCGGCAGAGATTAATTTAAAGGACCGCGATATTGTAAATATGAACCTTGCAGGCTGGGCGGATGCTCCAGTGTTGCTTATTTCAGATATCGACCGTGGCGGTGTTTTTGCCTCTCTGGTAGGAACCATCGAGTTGCTGGAACCACATGAAGTACAGCGTATACGCGGATTTGTCATTAACAAATTCAGAGGCGATCTGTCTCTGCTTCAACCGGGATTAGACTGGCTGGAAGAACGGACAGGCATTCCTGTACTCGGTGTATTGCCCTATTTACCAGACATTCGCATTGAAGCAGAGGATTCGGTAGTACTGGACAAGAAGCCCAAGCGATCAGCAAAGGATAAAGAACTGGATATTGCGGTGATTCGATATCCGCGGATTTCCAATTTTACGGACACGGATGCTTTGGCCGCAGAGCCGGATGTGAGCGTTCGTTATGTCACAGAAGCCGGACAATTGGGCGTGCCGGACGCCATTATTTTACCGGGAACCAAAGACACCATCGGAGACCTGCTGGAATTGCGTGAAAGAGGTCTGGAGGAGGACATTCGGCAGGCAATGAAGACGGGACGCACGCAGCTGGTCGGCATTTGTGGAGGCTATCAGATGCTGGGTACAGCGCTATTTGATCCCGAAGCGGTCGAATCTGGGTTGCCGCAGCAGGCAGAAGGGTTAGGTTGGCTGGCTCTATCCACGACCTTCTTAAAGGAAAAGCAAACCGTACGCGTACAAGGGATTCTGTCTAATCATTGCCCGCTTTTGCTAAGCACTGCGTCTGATTCGGGTTCTGCCTCCGAGCCAATCATTGAAGGCTATGAAATACATATGGGCGTTACGGAGTATGTTATGGAACCACACACACCTACAGATAGGACTTTAGACTCAAAAGAAATGAAAACATTATTCCATATCCGGCGTGGCGAAGGAACCGCTTTTGAGGAAGGCTGGGGTACGACAGACGGTAAAGTATGGGGAACCTATTTGCACGGTGTGTTTGATAATGACCGTTTTCGCCGGTCCTGGTTGGATGGATTGAGACAAGCCAAGGGCTTGGCACCTTTGGATAGCACTTTTACTGTACGTGAAGCCAAGGAACGAGAGTTTGACCGTGTCGCAGAGGTGGTACGGGCTCATTTGGATATGGAGCAAATTTATCGTATTATGGGGATGAATTAAACTTCATGGATGATCATTTAAATCGCTTTTAAAAATAAAGAGGTATCTCTACAGCCATTTTCGTGACGGAGAGATACCTCTTTTATTGTATTAGCTTACGTAATTTTAAATTTTTGAACCGCTTTTTGCAGTTCGGTTGCTTGTTTGCTTAATTGGCGAACAACCTCGCTGTGGCTTTCCATTTCATTCAGTTGCTCTTCGGCATTTAAACCGATTTCCTGAATCATATGCTGTGCATTGGCAGCGATAAGAGCTGTCTCTTCCACGGAAGCAGATACTTCCTCCGAGCTGGCGGATACTTGCTCCGTTGCTGCGGATACTGTTTGAATTGTAGCATTGATCTTTTGCATGAGCTCACTTAACTGGTTAAAGGCTGAGCTCGCTTGTTGAACTATTTCCGTTCCCGAATGAATTTCACGACTAACTTGGGTCACAGAGTCCACGGATTGCTGCGATACTTCCTGAATGGTAACCAAATAGTCGGAAATTTCCTGCGTGGCTTCTTTAGATTGCTCAGCGAGCTTGCGTACTTCTCCGGCTACTACGGCGAAGCCCCGTCCATGTTCGCCCGCGCGTGCAGCCTCAATGGAGGCATTCAGGGACAACATTTGAATCTGCTTCGTAATATCGAAAATAGCAGAAACGATGCTACCAATGGCTTCTGAGCGTTCATTCATACTATGGATGTATCGAAGCGACTCATCGGCAGCATGTCCTACCTGTGACATTTGAGCTACAGCTTTTTGAGCGAGCGTATTACCGTTAACGGTTTCTTTCGTCGCTTCACTGATTTGATCGGATACATCATTGGCAGAGGAGGCGATGTGCTGAACACCTTGAGCGATTTCCTCCATAGCCTGTGCATTTTCAGCAGCAGCAGAAGCTATGCTGGTACTGCCCTTTGCTACTTCCTCAGCGGCAACCGTAGAGTCCTGCACTTTTACACTCATAGCTTCAGTCCGACGAAGCAGCTCGTCCGAGCCTTTTACAACCGCACCGGATGTAGAAAGCACATGTCCGATCATTTCTTTCAGGTTATGAGACATAGATTGGAAGCTGCGAGCAAGTTGCGCAATTTCATTGACCCCATGAATCTTCGCTTCTTGTGAAAGATCACCTTGAGCAATTTTTTCACTATGACGAACCAATTCAGCAATGGGCTCCACAACTTTACGTATGACGAGGGTAGAAATAATTCCGCCCAGCAGGAGCGTTGCCAGTGTAATACCTATGCAAATCCATAAAATTTGTTGGGATTTTTCCTGTACGAATCCGACATCTTCGTTCACACCAAGAACCAGATTACTGCCCGATATGGCAAAGAAGGCGGTTTTGTGTACTCCGTACGAGTCGCTATAAATGTCACTGATATTCATCTCGCCTTGTTTTGCTTTTTTAATATGCTCTACAGGAACGAGTACATCCTTGACCTTATATACTGATTTTACATTTCGTGTGACAACTTCGGCCTTACCATCCTTTACTACCGCGATATATGCCGATTCTAATTTGAGGGTGTCGACCTTGTCCTGAAGATAAGATTCCATCTGTATAGCGGAGCCGGAATCAGAACCGCTTCCTTGCCCAGCCTGAACAGCTAAGGAAATATTGAGATCCTGATACACATTTTTGGCTCCAGTTTCTAGCAATTGGTCTACTTGAGGCATGACACTGTTATTAATGATACTCATGGATACTGCATAAAAACTGATGCTGAACAGAAGGGACGCAAAGAGCTGAATTAATAAAAACATAACTCTCAATCTCGCGCCAATGGAACGATTAAAACGCTTCATGAAAATTCTCCTCTCACATGATGGTAATAAAAAATAGACGAATTCCCCTGCTTGATATAGGCAGCTTGTCCGTTGCGATACTAGACACGCCATGATCTACTTGTTTTCCTTTCTTTGCTTGAAGGAAAGACTGAAAATGTTCGGATTCTATGTATAATTTCAGCTGTACTCAAGAGACAAGAATGAGAAAGGGAAGTAATCCATGATTTACTAAAAAGTAGGTTAGACCTATTTTACATAATTAACGGGCGGTTGAATAGTCATATTTGCCCAAAAACAAACAAAAAATATACAACTATGGTCTTGGGTATTTAGATGTAAGTTTGATGTGAATTATTAAAGCACGAAAACGAGTATCTCACGCCTACTTTTAAAACTATTGTAAAAAAGAAGTAATATAAGTAGTATAAGGAATGGTGCGTTTTACATGCTTCTTTTAAGCTTGTTTTAGTAAGTTCGAATGAAGTCTTCAACATACATATAAAAGGAGAAAAAGGCTGTTATGAATCAGGAACTACTTTCCAAACAAATAATTTCGCAGGTAGAAGGAGAAGATAAAAAGGTACCGACTTCCGGTAGCCCCAAAGCTGCCACAAGGAGAAATCCGATAAGTCGCCTATTAGATTTTGTATCAGGCGTATTCACCCCAATCTTGCCGGCAATGATTGGTGCGGGAATGATTAAGGTAATTATATTAGTTTTAATGTCCTTCGGTTTATTGTTGTCTGATCCGCAGGTATATACTATTTTAATGGCTATCAGCGATGGGATATTTTATTTTCTACCTATTTTTGTTGCGGCAAGTGCGGCAAGAAGGCTGCGCAGCAATGTGTTTGTTGCGGCAGCCATCGCAGCATCCGTATTCCATCCCCAACTAACAAGTTTGCTCCAGTCCGGTGAGGAGGTCCGTTTTGCTGGTCTGTCAGTTATAGACCCGCAATCTGCTTCATCTATAATACTAATACTTGTTGTCGTCTGGATAGCATCGTATGTCGAAAAATGGTTCGACAGATATATCCCTTATTCACTTAAATTAATGGCTGTCCCGACTTTGACACTGATGATCACTATACCTTTGATGGTGTTCGCTTTCGGACCACTGTGGAGTTATCTCGGTCAACATTTATCCGAAGGACTAGGCTGGTTGTTTGACAATGCAGGAGTGTTTGCAGGGCTGTTGCTCGGAGGCACGATGTCTTTGCTTATTATTGCAGGTATGCAATATATAATGCTACCGATTATGATCAGCTCGCTTACAACATTGGGTTACGATCATATTTTTCCAGTGGCAGTTGCAGCGGCTTTCGCTCAGGCTGGCGCAACATTTGGCGTATGTGTTAAATCCAAAAATGCCAAAGTCAAAACACTGGCTGCGTCCACAGGTTTGTTGGCCATGCTGGGAATCATTGAACCGGCCATGTATGGTGTCAATATCCGTTTCAAAAAACCGTTAATAGCAGTTATGATCGGTGGAGCCGTTGGTGGGGCTTGTATGTGTCTGTTTGAAACGGAGCTTACTGCTATTGGTGCCTCAGCTGGGTTGCTCAGCTTACCTTTATTTTCTGATACCACGCTTGTATACGCTATTGTGGGCATACTGATTTCGTTTGTTACGGCTGGCGTAATTACGTATTTTATGGGCTTTGTGGATGAAAAAGATGGGCATTCGCAAGTAGCATACGCATCCGGCATGAGTGTTTCCTCGGATTCAGTTGTGGAAAAGAACTAAGACAGCTAAGGTGTGCCAACGCCCAAAAGCCTCATGAAAGTGTTTACAAAAAAATCTTGTCAGCTCATTTCTTATATGATATTATGGTGGCAGTTATTCAAAACTGCACAATCGTGGATTGTTACTGAGCGTATCGGGCAAAACCATAAGCAGACACTGAGTGTCAGTTTTGGTTTTGCCTTTTTTTACTACTCCAAGCGGCTTAAGGTGATGGAATGAAGATAGCAAAGGTGCTGAATAATAACGTCGTAACGGTCATTGATGAACAGCAGAAAGAATTAGTCATTATGGGAAGAGGAATTGCTTTTAAGAAAAGTACAGGCGATGAGATTGAAGAGGGGAAAATCGAGAAAATTTTCAAGCTTGAAAGTACCGAGGTTTCCCGCAAACTGATGACCCTGATGTCTGATATCCCTATTGAATATGTTGAAATTTCTGATGAAATCATCCAATATGCCAAAACGATACTTGGTGTAGAGTTGCATGACAGCATCTATATTTCGCTGACGGATCATATCCATTTTGCCATAGAGCGTTATCGTTTGGGTATGGATATCAAAAATGCACTTTACTGGGAAATCAAACGAATGTACCGCAAGGAATTCGCGATTGGGACCAAAGCATTGCACATGATTCAGGACAAGCTGGGAGTTACACTTCCGGATGATGAAGGAGCGTTTATCGCCTTACATTTGGTGAATGCACAGCTTAACAGCGAAATGCGCGAAACGATAACCCTGACTAACATTGTCAAGGATATCATAAATATTGTAAGTCGCTTTTTTGTAATGGATCTGGATGAAGAGTCGTTAAGCTATTACCGCTTTATAACACATCTCAAATTTTTTGCTCAACGGGTAATGAACGGGACTCCTGTACAAAATACAGATAATTCCCTTCATGATATGGTTAAGGTTCAGTATAAGAATGCTTACGCCTGTGCGGAAAAAATAAGAGATTATACGACTAAAATCTATGGTCGAAGCTTGTCCCAGGATGAGATGTTGTATCTCACCATTCATATCGAGCGTATCATTAAAAATCAATGATTTCATGTAGGATCAGGGTTTTAGGATTGCTACTTCTAAACCAGAAGGCAAAACCTGAATGCTGAAAGAAGATTGGCTTTTTATAAAGCTGTCTGCTTTCTGTATTCAGGTTTTTTTATTGCCAATTTACGCGTTTTATACCTTTAAAGAAAAGAGGAATACCTCATGGATCGAAATCAATTATCCAAAGAAATACTTACATTGGTCGGTGGTGAAGAGAATGTTGAGCAGGTAGTTCACTGCATGACCCGTCTGCGCTTCAACCTTCATGATGATAAGAAAGCTCAGAAAGAGCAGCTGCAAAAAACGGATGGCGTCATGGGAGTTATGGAAAGTGGCGGCCAGTTTCAGGTTATTATCGGTAATGATGTAGCTAACGTGTACAAATCGTTGGTGAGCAACATGTCCAAGGCGCCACAAAGTGAAACAGGCGAAAGCAATGTATCCAAGAAAAAACAAAACCCAATCAGCAAACTGTTTGATTTTATTGCTGGTATGTTTACACCTATTTTGCCGGCGATCACCGGCGCAGGTATGATCAAAGGGATCATTGCTCTTTTAGTAGCAATGAACTGGATGTCTGATAAGAGCCAAACCTATACGATTTTAGCGGCAATTGGTGACGGCGCGTTCTACTTCCTGCCTATTATTCTGGCTGTGAGTGCTGCTAGAAAACTCGGCAGTAATATGTTTATCGCGGCGGCGATAGGAGCTTCCATTTTGCACCCGACGATTACAGCATTACTGGCATCTAATGTGAAGGTTAGCTTTATCGGTCTTCCGGTGACAGCGGCCACTTATTCTTCGACCGTTATTCCAATCGTTATCGCTGTCTGGCTGGCGTCCTATGTTGAAAAATTCATTGATAAGTATACACATGCATCACTGAAGTTGCTTGTTGTTCCGACACTGACTCTATTGATTATTGTACCTTTGACGTTGATTGCTGTAGGACCGTTGGGCTCCATTATTGGTAATGGCCTGTCAGGCGGTATCTCTTGGTTGTTTGAAAATACAGGTGCACTTGCAGGTCTGCTGCTAGGCGGTACCTTCTCCCTGATTATTATGACAGGTATGCACTACGCATTGGTTCCTATTATGATCGGTTCTATTGCAACGTTGGGCTTTGACTATATGATTCCGATTATGGGAGCAGCCAACCTGGCTCAGGCTGGTGCTGCACTCGGTGTATTCTTAAAATCCAAAAATGCCAAAGTCAAAACAGTGGCTTTCTCCACGAGCTTGACAGCTATTATGGGTGTAACCGAGCCTGCAATGTATGGTGTAAATATGAGGTTTAAAAAACCATTTACCGCAGCGCTCATCGGGGGAGCCGTCGGCGGGGGCTTCATGAGCTTGTTTGGTACAAAAGCGTATGTCATGGGTGGATTGGTTGGTTTGCCTGGTGTGGCGATGTTTATTGGACCGACTTTCTTGTACGCAATCCTGGGTCTCATTATTTCATTTGTGGTTGCTGCAATTGTTACTTATTTGATCGGCTTTACAGATGAAAAGAACGAAGAAGCACCACAAGCAACAACCAATGCTGCCGGAGACACCGTTACTGAGGAATTGGCACAATCTGCTGTGGCCGCACTGCCGAAAGGCGAGAAAATCCCTGTATACAGCCCGATTATGGGTGAAGTTAAGCCGCTCAGTGAAGTCAATGACCCTGCATTTTCTCAAGAAATCATGGGCAGAGGGTGGGCTATTGAACCATCCGAAGGTCGGGTTGTTTCCCCAGTTGAAGGTACGGTGTTCTCCATTTCCAAAAGTGGACATGCTGTAGGTTTGGTGAGTGATTCAGGACTTGAAATGCTCATTCACGTTGGGATGGATACGGTTAAGCTAAAAGGCCTTCATTTTACACCTCATGTTAAAGCGGGAGATCGTGTGGAGGTAGGCGACCTCATGCTGGAGTTTGATCTGGTGGAAATCCGTAAGGCTGGTTACGAAACGATTACACCTGTTATTGTTACGAATGTAGCTCAGTTTAGCGAGTTAGAGCCTGCTGGAAATCAGCATAAGGTAGTTAAGGAACAGGAGCTTTTATATACAGTGATCGTCTAACGACAACAAAAGATTATACGTAAAAGCTGAACATTAATCGTTGTGTTCAGGACAAAAAAACAGCAAGCCTTCGAAAGATGAAGGCTTGCTGTTTGACGTTTTTGATAAAATCCAAAGAACTGAAGCTGCTTAACTATTTTATGTTATAAAACCTACAAAAATAGTTGGTTTTGTGATATAGTAATCTTCGGATTGAAGGGCCACTTTATAAAACATATTAAGTTTAAGTTTGGAGGAAATGATATATGGATACCTTCTTTATTATTTTAAATGTAATCGTGCTGCTTGTGCTGCTCGGCCTGTTGGTCTGGATGCAGAAAAAGCACATCTCCTTTACGAAAAGGGTATTTGCCGGACTTGGCTTTGGGCTGGTCTACGGGGCTATTCTTCAATACGCCTATGGGGCGGGCTCAGAGGTCATTACAAAATCGGTCGATTGGTTCAACCTCGCAGGTAATGGCTATGTCCGTTTGCTGCAAATGGTCGTTATTCCGCTTATCATGGTGTCGATTATTTCGGCTATTATGAATTTGAAGGGAAGACAAAACCTTGGCAAAATAAGCGTGTCCATTATTGCAGTACTACTGATTACAACGGCAATTGCTGCTTCAGTTAGTATTGTAACTAGCCTTTCGTTTGATCTAAAATCGATTGAGATTCAAAGCGGGGAAAAGGAGCAGGCACAGGGCTTGAAGATGGAAGAGCGCCTTGGAACGGTTCAGGATATGACCATTCCACAGCAGGTGCTGGAATTTATTCCTTCAAATCCTTTTGAGGATATGACGGGGGCACGTCGTACGTCGACGCTGGCAGTGGTTATTTTCTCGGCCTTTATCGGGGTGGCTGTGCTCGGGTTGGATCGTAAAAAACCGGAACAGGCGCAAACCTTCCGCAAAGTAATCGACGCAGTGTACGCTGTGGTGATGCGGATTGTAACTCTGGTGTTGAGATTGACGCCTTACGGCATTTTGGCACTGATCACTAAAGTAGTAGCTACGACAAATCCGGATGAAATTCTGAAGCTAATCAAGTTTGTGCTTGCTTCGTATGTGGCTCTGTTGGTCATGTTTATCATTCATCTTATTTTGCTGGCCTTGTTCGGCTACAATCCGGTGACATATGTGAAAAAGGTATTGCCTACACTGGTTTTTGCTTTTACTTCTCGTTCCAGTGCGGCGACCATTCCGTTAAATGTTGAAACACAAACGAAAAAGCTTGGCGTGTCCGACGGCATCGCGAATCTGTCTGCGACCTTGGGGGCGACCATTGGACAAAACGGCTGTGCAGGTATTTATCCGGCCATGCTGGCGGTCATGATTGCTCCAACCGTGGGCATTGATCCAACGAGCTGGGATTTTATCCTCACGCTTATTCTGGTCGTTACGGTCAGCTCGTTCGGTGTAGCGGGTGTAGGCGGTGGTGCCACTTTCGCCTCCCTGATCGTGCTTTCCACCATGAACCTTCCAGTGGCTTTGGCTGGATTGCTCATCTCAGTCGAACCGTTGATTGATATGGGACGTACAGCGTTAAATGTCAATGATTCTATTACCGCAGGTCTCATTTCCGGCAAGGTGCTCAAGGAGAACGATCAAGACGTGTTCAACAATCATGGCATGGATTTGGATGCAACGGCACATTCCTAAGTAAACGATAAACGGATGGTGTACGATGCAGTCTCATATCGCGTCCATAGCAAATGTAACACGTACAGTGTGTACCTCCATACTCAGAGCCGACCATAAGGTCGGCTCTTGGTGTTGGGCTTATGGCAGTGTAAATTATAGCTGTTCACAAATCCTAATCTATGATACATTAAAATAATGTTTTTCCGGCTTGCTTCGGATGAACCGCGGTTCGCAACCATCCCGCGCTATCAAAACTAGGAGGATTTCATGTTTAATCTGTTATGGGGGGCAGCTTTTGTCCTCGTCAATTTTATGTTCTTTTTGTTATGTTATCGGTTGTTCGGTAAAAAAGGGCTGTACGCCTGGATTGGTGTTGCTACTGTACTGGCCAACATTCAGGTAACCAAAACGATTGATCTGCTCGGCATTACCACAACATTGGGAAATACGATGTATGTTTCTATGTACATGGCCAGCGACTTACTGAATGAAAAATATGGGCCTAAAGAGGCGCGTAAAGCTGTGTGGTTCGGCTTTTTCACTCTGATTATGACGACGATCACGATGCAGATGGTGCTGCTGTTCCAACCTACTGCAACGGATTTTGCCCAGACACCGATGCAACAGCTGTTCGGATTGTTGCCAAGGCTTGCACTTGCCAGCTTGACAGCGTATGCGGTCAGTCAATTGCTGGACGTGCGTCTGTACGCCTGGATTCGCAAGTTTTTCCCGGAGCGTCATCAGCTCTGGATTCGCGGCAATGGCAGCACGATGATCAGCTCGTTTATAGATACGCTCATTTTCTGTAGTATTGCCTTTTACGGTTATGCGTGGGGGATATGGCTCGAGATATTGTTCACCACCTACATCTTAAAATTTGTACTGACCGCGGCGGGTACACCGATTTTGTATATCGCACGCAACTTCCGCTTTGCAGAAGAGGAGGGGCTAACCCTCAAGCCATGATGGGCTTGGGGTTACCCCTCCTTTTTTTCATACTTTTTAACACACAAATATAATGAATAGCAATGGATTTATCCCAGCACTGTCAGTTCTTTCGGAAAAGAGGTCAGCACTTCAACACCTTCAGAGGTAACCAGGACGTCATCTTCAATCCGCACACCGCCGAGGCCTGGCACGTAGATGCCGGGTTCGATCGTGAACACGAAGCCTTCATGAAGCAGGTCGTTATTGCCTCCGTGTACAGACGGATATTCGTGAACACTCATGCCAAGGCCGTGTCCAACCCGATGGTTAAAGGCAGGGCCATATCCAGCGGCTTCAACAACAGCCCGTGCTGCCTGATCTACAGATGCGCAGGAAACTCCGGGGCGAATGGCGGCAATCCCGGCTTCGTTCGAGCGAAGAACCGTATTGTAAATCGTTTCCAGCTCAGCCGACAGCTTTCCAAAAGCAAAAGTACGCGTAATATCCGAAGCATAACCATCGGAATATACGCCCATATCAAACATGAGCAGATCGCCGTGTTGCAGCTTGCGGGTACCTGGAACACCATGAGGCAGGGCTGTTTTGGGTCCAGACAACACCGTAGTGTCAAAGGACGGACCATCTGCGCCGATTTTTTTCATCTGGTATTCGATTTCGGCCACCAGTTCGACTTCCGTCACCCCTTCATGCACATGGGTTAGGCCGTGACGAAGGGCATCTTCCACCAAACGAGCTGCATGTTTCAGACGTTGTACTTCCTCAGGAGTTTTTCTCACACGCATTTCTTGAAGCACAGGACCCAGGTCCACATATTGAGCCGCGCCAATGGCAGTATGTAGCTGTTCGTAACGGAGAACGGAGACGTGTTCCTTTTCCAGCGCGAATGTTTTCACTCCGGTACCTGTGCGTTGGCGTAGCAGATCATATGGATTGTCCGTATCGGTGTGGGTGGATATACGGGTCACAGAAGAAGCAGCTTGGGCCGCTTCTGCATCTAGGGCAGGTACGATCAGCTCAGGTTCTTGATCACGAAGCAGCACCAGACCAAGAAAACGCTCATGTGGCTCACTGGCAAAGCCCGTCAGGTAGTAAATATGTTTGGGATCGGTCACAAGCAGGCCGTCCCAAGACTGCGACTTCAGTTCATCATACAGTCGGGTTATTTTATCATTCATAGAGTCTCATTCCTTTCTGTCCATTTATTCATTATAGCTCTTATTACATAATTATTTATAGCTTTGAATGACTTATTCTCTTTCCTGACTTAATGTTTGCAGACGTGCCTGTACATTCTGATCATAGTAACCACCATGGTAGCAGAGTACCTTCTCAACATCCAATACAGTCAGTTTATCAAGGCTCTTCAGAGCCAGCGGCATATCCGGCGTAGCCGACTCAGCGGGACCGACCAGTTCACCCTCGACTACGAGCAGCTCATCTACTGCCAAAAGCAGCTTTTGTGCGGGCACATACAAGCTGATATGCCCGGGCGTGTGGCCGGGTGTATGTATAATCTGTATTCCTCCACCATAGGGTAGATGCTCACCGTCCTGAAGAATATGAGCAAAGCGTAAATCTGGCAGGCGGCGAATCATATCCTCTGCTTGCTGCTTGAGCGCAGGATCCAACTGATTGATCCGTTCCGGCGTCAGCTTCACAAACGGTCGCTCCCCTGTCATATAAGGAATGTCATCCTTATGGGCTAACAGGGCAGTATTCGGCAGCAAGTCCAGCAGTGCATGAACATTTCCGATATGGTCAATATCCTGATGTGTTAAAATAATTCGCTTCAGGCGGCTGATATCCTCACCCACATCTGTAATAGCCTTGCGTAATGGCTCCAATTGGCCGAGCATTCCCGTGTCAATCAGTGTAAGTCCATCCTCGTCCTTGAGCAGTACAGGATAAATGGTCGTTTTTCCAAAAAAAGATTCCATAGGGACTTTCAAAATCAAAAGTTGAGTTCCAATATTCATATTAAGCTGCTTCAGAATCCTTTGAACTCCGAAACATACCTCCCGTCTCATGTTGTTAAATCGGTTAACCCAGTTTTTGTTTTTCTTCAAGCTCTATTATAAAACCCTTTGTCACTAATCCGCAAAACAACTCGATATGGCTGTTCGGGCGCTTGTCTTGTACAATAAATAAATCACCACAACAGGAGGCGGATACGAACAATGAATAAGGACCAATCTTTTTCCATTGAATTTGCGTGCAGGGAAGATCTCCCCGATATTGTGGACATTTATAACTCTACGATTGCAGGACGAATGGTCACGGCAGACCTGGAACCGGTGACAGTGGAGAGCCGTATTCCTTGGTTTGAGGCTCATCAGGAAAACCATCGGCCTTTGTGGGTCTTGAAACAAAAGGGTACAATTGCCGGATGGGCCAGCCTTCAGTCCTTTTATGGGCGTCCAGCTTATAACGGTACGGCAGAAATTAGCATTTATGTCCATGAAGATTCTCGTGGAACGGGAACCGGAAGTCGTCTGGTACAACACTTGCTAAATGAATGTCCGAGACTGGGAATTACAACGTTGTTGGGGTTTGTGTTTGGTCACAATGAGCCAAGTATTGCGCTGCTGCGGAAGTTTGGTTTTGAGCAATGGGGGTACTATCCGCGCGTTGCCGTGCTGGACAGCATAGAGCGAGATTTAGCTATATTGGGTAAGCGAGTGGATGAATAATAGCTTATGACATATAAATATCCTTTGTAAAGTGGACAGAAAAAGGCTGTTTCCAAAATCGTCTCATACACTGCAAACGTATGTGATTTTGGGAGCAGCCTCTTTTATTTTGCTATTTTCATCGCTTTTAACGCTGAGGTCTAAAACGTATGTTGTGAAAAATTTGATTAAGCACCTCAGACAGCACCAAACCGACAGCAATAGCTCCTGCGATCATCAGTGTGCTCATAGCCAGTTCCAGTGCCTGAGGATAATGTTGTTGTACGAACTGGCGCATGGCATTATAGGCCATTCCCCCTGGAACGAGCGGAATCATGCCTGCCACGCTGAAAATAATCACAGGCATTTTGTACAGCCTTGCAAAGCCTTGACTGATGATGCCGATAAGGATCGTTGCCAAAAGGCTGGCGCTCACAGGTCCCATGCTGTCCGTAGTTGAATAATAGACGAGCCAGCCCAGCATACCGACAAAACCGCATTGCAGCAGCGAGCGCCGGGGCGCGTGGAAAAGTATGCCGAAAGCAGCAGTGGCAATAAAGCTTGTGAATAATTGTGCAAGCATAAGCTTGAATCTCCTCCGAATCACATATAAGAAATGATAACCGCAACGCCAGCTCCAATGCCAAAAGACGTCAGGCAAGCATCAGCACCCTTGGAAAGCCCCGAAACAAGGTGCCCGGACATTAAATCACGAATGGCATTTGTAATTAACAAGCCTGGCACCAGTGGCATGACGGAACCGATGATAATTTTATCCATCATCTGTCCCCATCCTACTATCGTTAACAGAGCCGCCAGCAAGCCGATTAGAAAAGATGCAGAAAACTCTGAGAAAAACTTAACCTTAACGAGCCTGTGAAAATATTGTACGGCTGCAAATCCGATACCTCCGCATAATACAGCTGCGGGGAAGTCTCGCCAGACTCCACCAAACATGATCATAAAGCAACCGCTGGCCAACGCAGCAGCCATCAGCTGTACACGGTTGGAATAGCGGAGGGGACCACGTTCAATCTCCGAAAGTTCCTTTACGGCAGCGCGGGGAGACAAAACACCTGTGCTGATTTTACGTGAAATGGAATTGACCTCTGTCACCTTGTGCAAATCGGTGGTCCGCTCTACGATGCGGATTAGCCTGGCAGTTTCCGAGTCATTAATGGCAAAAAAAATCCCAGTTGGTGTTACATAGCTATGGGACTGGGATATGCCATAGGCAGAAGCAATGCGGGACATCGTATCTTCAACACGATAGGTTTCGGCTCCATTTTGCATCATCAGTTTGCCGGCCAACAGACAAACCTCAATAATTTCAGGAGTAGGATAGGAATGATTATTCATGCTCGCTCTCTTTCATTCGTACCGGGCCGTTCGACCCTGTTGTTTTCATTTATTGTAGCACAAAAAGCCGCCTTTTTAGAGGCGGTTATGTTGGGGGAATCCAAGGAATTCGTCAAGATTCCATCATATCGGGAATAACGGTATAGTAGGACTCTTCCAGGTATGTGGCCGCCTCAGACAGACCCATCAGCTTAAGCTGTCCTGCTACAAAAGCACGAAGGGCAGAGTGGGTGAACAGATGCCGTGTCTGGGCATCCCGAATAAAGGCCAGTCTAGCTTCACGCGAACCGCTGCGGAACAACTCACGTACAGCTTCGCCTTGTTGTTCCCAAAGGAAGGGCTCCGTTACGGTCAAGAAGGCACTCTCAATAGAAGAGCTATGCTTCGCAGAAGAAGATATCTGAATGCCCAAGCCGTTCAGCGTAGGAGCAGCTTCATTTTGCTTCCGCTCTGTTCGCAAGCTGTCGATGTAGGCAGCCATATTCTGAATCGGCAAGATACCAAAGCGTTCCCGAAAGCATTCGCGTACAAACGCGGTGCGTTCATCTACAGCCTGAGGTGGTCGCTGCCCTGCATGTCCAGAATAGTCATCCCCACTGGCGTAGTATCGTTTTAATGAACTGTTCTCTGTATAAACAACGCTTAAAAAATCCTGCAAATGACGAGCAACCACCCATACGCCCGTCCAATCGACGGGAGAAACGCATACAATAGGGGCCTGTGAAAGGTCCTTTTCAAGACCAAAATCCGTTAAAAAGCCATAATGTATTCCGTCCACCCCTGCGTGGGCAAAGGGAATAACATCTGGCGGTGTAGCCATATATCGTGGCGCGCGGCCCTGCTCCATAATCAATCCCAAATCAAAACTCAGAGAATGCCGGTTCGCTTCAAGCTCCTTTTCAAATTCTATAAGTGCCTCAATTAAAGGTGTAGCTGATCCATAGGCTAGGTTAGAACCGGAATCCATCGTGTATGCCTCCCTTATCCAAATACATCCGTAAAGCGTTCATCCCTAAAAGGTACGTGATTTTACACGAAATGTAAACCTGTATGACGAATATTTTCAAAAATGTGACCTTTTACCCGTGTGTTGTCAAATAAAACGCTTTCGGGCAAAACAGGACAAGATACCTATATTAGCTCATTAGAGAAGTAAAGTAAGTTTGCGAAAATGCGGTCTTTTCAGTGTATGTTAGCCTCTGTGAAGTGTGAATGCGGGATACAGGGTATGAAGGGCAGGGTGCAACGTAACAGGCCAACGGGTATAATATCAGGACAAGGTAAGAGGAGCGTCTCCAAAGATTTAACAGAAAGAAGTGGGCATATGAACTTGCAAAAGAAGGCTGTTTTTTTTGATGTAGATGATACGATGTACGATCATTTGCACCCTACACGCGATGCGTTGCGTACAGTATTAGGATTGAGTGAGAGTTTTCCTTATGAGGAAGCCTACCATCGTATTCGCTATTACAGCGATATACTATCGGCTAGAGGAGGACTTTTGGAGGGGAAGGCGGGGCCGGATGAACTGGATGATATGAGGGAAGGTCGTTTCGTCCTGGCTTTACAAGAATTCGGGGTAGATATCACCCGTGAGCAGGCAGTACATGTTCAACAAGAATACTTGGATCGTCAGTACCGAATTGAGTCTTTTGAGGGAGCAATCTCGTTAATGGATGAATTGAGCTCGGCTGGCTATTTGGTTGGATTGATTACGAACGGTCTTGAAGAACACCAGATGAGCAAAATCAAGGCCATGGCACTGGAAAATCATGTTGCGGCAGAGCATATCTTTGTATCTGGGACCGTTGGCTTTGCCAAGCCTGATCCACGCATTTTCGAAGTAGTGAACGAGCGGACAGGAACGTTAGCAGAGCATTGCTGCTACATTGGGGATTCCTGGCGTAATGACGTGGCGGGAGCTATAGCTGCGAATTGGCAGGTGATCTGGTTCAATCACAGGAACGCTGCCCCGGAGTCTGACGTGCTGGGGGTCTATGAAACAGCGGCAAGCTATGCAGAGTTAAGAAGGTTGCTCCTGCCGGACGCGCGTTAGACACGGTACATACCGTATTTTCTAAAAGAATCCAACCTATACTGAAGCCATTCTAAAAGATGGCCCGTAATACTACTTATCCGTTATAGATCTAACTTCATTTGAAATGGTTTAGAACAGAGAAGGAGGGATCGCGATGGTAGAACAATGGAGACAGGCAGACGACATCATAAGTCAAGTGACCGTATACAGTACGGAGGATAATGATCCGGTAACCATTAAAACAGCCACCCAAGACGTCCGCTGTATTGGCATCGGGACAGATGCGGCCGTATTTACGCTCGATACGTTGCCAGGCTACGCATTCAAGGTGTACTCAGACATGGCGATCG
Organism: Paenibacillus sp. TY11; assembly: GCF_059772165.1. Taxonomy (NCBI): domain Bacteria; kingdom Bacillati; phylum Bacillota; class Bacilli; order Caryophanales; family Paenibacillaceae; genus Paenibacillus; species Paenibacillus sp. TY11. Next base: position 70,297 of record NZ_JCBAIQ010000008.1, read on the forward strand.
AGAAGAAAGATGCGGAAGCCGACGTATATGAGCGTTTGCGGGGGTCTGAATTTTTTCCTCATTATTATGGAAAAGGCGACAAGTATATCGTTATTAGTTATGAATCCGGTATTACGCTGCTGGATTGTCTGCTGCAAGGGATTCCGGTGCCGGAGCAGGTCATTCTGGACGTGGAAAAGGCGAGGGAATTTGTTCGATCCAAGGGGCTGAATCCCCGTGATATTCACCTCAAGAATGTACTCATGCAAGACGGACGCGCCAAGGTATTGGACGTATCTGAATACGTGAAGGAAGGCGATGACAAGCGCTGGGAGCATTTGGTGTGGGCGTATCATACGTTTTATTCCGGTATCTCGGAGGTTAAGGTTCCCTCATGGATTTTGGATACGATCAAAAAATGGTACTACAAGCTGGACAACTCCAGCTTCAATCTGGAGGAGTTTGCCCAGCGTGTCAGTCAATTGTTCTCTAAATGGCGGTCATAACCGCTGTGAACATAACGGATATGCAGCCTGCTCTTACCATAACAAAAGGATTGCACCCGCATTTAGGGGAGCAATCCTTTTCTTTTATCTGAAATCCCGGGGCACTCTTCTGGCCGTACCGCTCGCAATCGCGGCTCGAATAACCTTTTCACGCACCCGTTGAACGGCGCTCTCGTTAAATACACCAGGGATAATATACAGCTTGTTCAATTCTTCAGGACGGATCGTGCCTGCGATGGCCTCTGCGGCTGCCAGCTTCATCTCCTCGTTAATTTCTCGGGCACGGCAATCGAGCGCCGCCCGGAATATGCCAGGGAAACAAAGCACATTGTTAATCTGGTTAGGATAGTCCGAACGTCCGGTGGCGATGACACCTGCAATGTCCTCGACGTCCTCTGGCGCAATTTCGGGAACCGGGTTGGCCATGGTGAACAGCACCGGGGCTTCGTTCATACGTTTCACGTCTTCTCGTTGCAGTAGTCCACCTGCCGACAGACCGATAAATACGTCAGCGTCCTTCAGAACCTCGGACAGCGTGCCGGACAGTCGTTCGGGGTTGGTATGCTGCGCATACCAGTTCCACATCGGATGCTCGTATGTTTCATCAGCTGTAAGAGCTCCGTGACGGTCTACGCCAATGATGTTGACTGCCCCTGCAGATAGCAAAATTTTGGTACAGGCCACACCCGCAGCCCCGATACCACAGACGACAATTTTGACGTCAGACAGGGCTTTGCCGACAACCTTGAGCGCATTGATCAGCCCTGCGTATAAAACGACAGCTGTGCCGTGCTGATCGTCATGAAAAACAGGTATGTCCAGCTCTTTACGTAACCGCTGTTCAATCTCGAAGCATCGTGGCGACGAAATATCCTCCAGATTAATACCGCCAAAAGCTGGGGCCATTTGCTTAATGGCCTTAATGATTTCTTCGGTGTCCTGCGTATCCAGACAGATTGGGAAGGCATCGACGGACCCGAGCTGCTTGAACAGCATGGCTTTGCCTTCCATAACCGGCATGGCTGCATAGGGACCGATGTTACCTAGGCCGAGGACAGCGCTTCCGTCAGAGACGACAGCGACCGTGTTGCGCTTGATCGTCAAACGGAAAGCTTTGTCCGGTTCCTCGTGAATCGCCATGCATACGCGTGCCACATCGGGGGTATATACCCGGGACAAGTCGTCGCGGTTTTGAATCGGGACCTTGGGCTGCATTTCAATTTTGCCCCCGAGGTGTAACAGGAAGGTGCGATCAGAGATGGACAATACCTTTACACCTTGCGCTTTTTTAATCCGGGCAATCATTCGGTCGATTTCTGCTGGATCGGCAATGGTAACTGTAATATCCCTCACAGTGACCTTCTCAGAGGTGCTAATGACGTCAATGGCAATCACATCTCCGCCATGTTCGTTTACCAGCGTAATCAATTGACCAAATTGGATGTGTTCGGTGGAAATTTCCAGTCGTAAAATGATATTTTTACCGCCAATACCGCCTCGCATACAAATTCCTCCTTTGTCTTCCATAACAAAATACGTGGGATCAATTGATTGCGCTTACAATCAGGAGCGAATCTAGAATCTATGCTGATATTTTAAATTAGTGGATTCTTCCCCTATCATAGTGAACAATCTCTCGCTTGTACAGATCTAGCTGAGTAATATCTATTATTTTGTATCAAAAAAAGGACGAAAGCCGGCTAAATTCCAGTCAAGCGATCGTCCTCTTTTTAAATGAAATGATCGATTTGATCTTCATGTAGTTTATCTTGTTACGTCATATTTTTACCGTAGTAAATTTCGTCCATTTCAATTTTGAGACGTGTTGATATATTCTGTTGCTCTTTTTCGCTCAGACTTTCCTTGGTGTAGCCGAACAGATAATTGTCCAGATCGAATTGTTTTAGCTTACATTTGGTATGGAAAATATTTTCCTGATACACATTCACGTCTATCATGTCATACTGACTGCGCACTTCGTCGGGAATATAGTTTTGAATGGAGGCGATGTCATGGTCGATGAAAAGCTTGTGTCCATTCGTATCACGTGTGAAGCCACGTACCCGGTAATCAATCGTCATAATGTCGGTGTCGAAAGAATGAGCCAAATAGTGGAGTGCCTTGAGCGGGGAGATTTCCCCACAGGTAGAGACATCAATATCTGCTCGAAACGTGCTGATCCCCTCGTCTGGATGATATTCCGGGTAGGTGTGGACCGTAATATGGCTTTTATCCAGCTGTATCACAACAGATTCAGGTAGAGGGCCTGGTGACTCGGCATAAGATTCAGTCGGTACCTCCACAATGGGCCCTTCTGATATAAGCACTGTCACGCTGGCTCCTTGAGGAACATAATCCTGCTGGGCTACATTGAGCACGTGGGCGCCGATAATGTCAGATACATTTTTTAAAATAGCTGTCAGTCGATCCGAGTTGTATTGTTCATCAATATATTCAATATACGCCTCGCGTTCTTCTTTGGTTTTGGTGTAACAAATATCGTACATGTTGAAGCTCAATGATTTGGTTAAGTTGTTAAATCCGTGCAGGGTAATCCGCTGTTCCGGTGTTATGGTCATAGGCTATTTCCCCTTATAGTCGCAGTATTCATACATAATATTCCCAACACGCTTCTTCATATACCGATTCATAAAATCAGTTCTGTAGCTGTTAGATTAAAGGCTTGAACAAGTATGTCTTACCCGTTTGGCATAATTAAAAACAGGCAGGGGAGCGGATTGCAGCTTGATTCTCAGTCTCTTAAGTTAGCTTACACTTCTTCGGAACGATTGAGGATGAGTTTTTTTGAAATACTCTAATTTTACATATTTTGAAATTAAATGTACATATACTTTATTTCTTATTCAGCATTTTTTAAGTAACAGGACTTATAATGTGGACTATGCATACGAGGAAGGCCTGCGAGTCTAAAATCTTTTGTCCGGGAAAGTAAGGAAAAATCATTTGCTTGAGGATTTGTTATTTCTGTTTTGGAACAGAATCGAAAGAGGACTCGTAGTAAAACAGAAGATCTGGGTTAGTGATTCATTAATTTAATGTGTGTCACCTTCACAATGCCGAAAGTTTAACCGAATATGATTATATACCCGAGAAAATAGTGACTTTGTACGTTGCGTAAAACGAGAAAGGCAACTTCAGCTAATAATATGCGTATAATGAAATACACATAAGAAGCTAAGAATTATGAAGTTAAATGAATTTTGATAGGCAAAATGAATTTTACAAACCTATCCCATGCTATTGTAAGAAAAACGGTGGAAGGAGTATCAAGATGCTGGCTTTGTCCGATCCGGCCTGGACTCTGCTCCAAGGCCCCTACGGTTCTTCTCAATACGTCCCGGAAATGTTGAAGCAGCTCCAAGCCGGATATGACGGCGAAATGGCTGACACCTTGTATTGGGAGGAACTGTATCACCAAAATACGTTGTATACTTGTACATTTGCGGCTGTACCTTACCTTGTAGACATTGCGTTAAAGAGTTCTGATATAGGGATTCGTGCGGATATATATAACATTTGTGGAATATTCGAAGCGAAGAATAACAATCCTTTACATACCAAAGTTCCATTGGAATTTACAAGGGATCAGGTGGAAGTGGATTCTAGTCTGGCTGAATATATTTATGCGCAATATCGGTGTGCTATTGTCCGACTTGCAGAATTGACTGAAGAAATGGTGCTCCATGCGAAGGAACACGAAGGAAATGTCGGCAAACGCTATGTTCTGGCTGCGGGTGCCGCCTTTCAGGGTTATCATTGCGTAGCTTATATGCTACAAAGCTTCGATACAGGTGACGAATATACGCTGGATTGTCCGCATTGCGGTACCCCGCTCTATATTTGGCCTGATGAACAAAGTGACACCCTGGTTGTCTATGATAAAGATCCTGTAAATTCAGACAACCTGGTCCCACATCCGATCCGCCCCCGTTCATTGGACCATAGAGGGGCTAATATACAGTGGTTACACGAATATGCTCAAAAAATTGAAGAGAATAAGCTTCTTGCCCAATTACCCTATTTAATCGGTTGGGTAGATTGTCCAGCGTGTAATACGCCCATATATATATGGGATGAGTTGATGAAAATGGCTGATGGTATACGGAAGTATACCGCTTAATCAATAAAAAAAGGGTGCTGTCTTCTACAGCCCCTCATTTCCTCTTATATTTTTCCATCTAATCTCTGTATGCTTTGCCCAATTCTACTCCCGAAACGGATTCAAAAAGGTTTTAGGAATGTCGGATTCAAAACGCAGCAATACTCCAGTGACGGGATGTATAAACGACAATACCCGCGCATGCAGACCAAGGCGGCCAATCGACTTGGATTTGGAACCGTATTTTTTATCTCCAACAATCGGATGACCAATATCCTCCATATGCACGCGAATTTGATTTTTGCGCCCGGTCTCCAAACGTACTTCCAGCAAGGAAAAATGCCGATTGGCTTGAAGCAGCTTGTAGTGAGTGACTGCGTGCTGTCCGTCATTCGGATAAGGACTGGAATACATTTTCAGCGTCTTGCTTTCTTTCAGCCATGAGGTGATCGTGCCCACAGCTTTTTTAACCTGTCCTTCTACAAGAGCAATGTATGTTCGTTCATACACAACTTCCTTCCACGCTTGTTGCATTTCCTGCTGTATGGCTTCGCTTTTTGCAAACATCATCACTCCCGATGTATCACGATCCAAACGATGCAGTACAAAAATACGATTGTACGGATGCTCTCGTCGCACATGGGCTGTAAGCTGGCGATATGCTGTTACTTCCTGCTCCTGCGCAGAAGCGACGGAAAGCAACCCGGCATCTTTATGGATAACGATAATGGCTTCGTCCTCATGCAAAATACGCAGCCCAGTCAGCGGCACCACGGGAGTGATTTTTTCCTTGGAGAGTACGACAGTCTGACCTTGCTCCAGCGGAAAATTGTGCACGGTACGAGGAATGCCGTTGACGGACACCTGCCCACGAGCCAATGCTGATTTAATGGAATTCCGACCCATGCCAGTCACATGCTCTACTAAAAAGTTCAACAGCTCGGCAGGCTCCTGGACGATGTATGTTTTGGCAGGGGCTTTATCAGCATGGGTTCTCCGTTGAGCTTCCGGTTTATGGGAGCCGGATTTTCCGGCGGGTTTGTGGCTGCGTTTGGAATGGCTTGTGTTTGACGTTGATTTTGATTTTGTATGATTTTTCCGTTGAGGTTTCCGATTATTCATGGATTCTTTCTCCTTCTTGGAACCGTGTCTCTTCATAATTATAGACAAATTTGCGGCACCGTGTTCACTATATCATGAGAAAACAGCGAATGCCATAAGAGACTAAAGCTGATTGACTTCCAGCGGTTGAACATTACCCTGAACCCCGGTAAACTAAGGGTAACGAAAGAAAAGCCGATATGCGTCGAGGACGCTAGAAATATGAGGAGTTTTGAAACTATGAGTGTACAAGCACCAACATTGGAACGGGCGCAGGACTTGCTGCAAAAATTTTATGGCTATCCCGATTTCCGGGAGGGACAAAAGAAAATTGTGGCCAGTATGCTGGAAGGCAACGATACGTTGGGCATCATGCCGACAGGTGGCGGAAAATCGATATGCTACCAGATTCCCGCGTTGTTGCATGAGGGGCTGACCATTGTTGTGTCACCACTGATCTCGCTGATGAAAGACCAGGTGGATGCGCTGACCACGATGGGGATTGCTGCTGCCTACATCAATAGTACGTTGAGTGGTCGAGAAGTGAATGACCGCATACGCGCTGCACGGAATGGCGATTTGAAGTTACTGTATGTTGCACCGGAACGACTGGAACTGGATTGGTTTCGTGATGAAATGGCTCAGTTGCCGATTTCATGCGTTGCGGTAGATGAGGCTCACTGTGTATCCCAGTGGGGCCATGATTTCCGCACCAGCTACCTGGCCGTGGCTCCATTCGTGGACGGGCTGTATGAACGCCCAATTGTAGCGGCGTTTACGGCAACGGCGACACCGCAGGTCATGGATGACATCGTGCGCCTGCTTCGTTTGCGCTCACCGGAGACGTTCGTTACGGGCCTTGGACGGCCAAATTTGGAGTTCAGTGTGCTGCGTGGGGAAGACAAGCGCAGTTTTTTGCTGAATTATACCCGTGAGCACGAGGGTGAATCAGGCATTATTTATGCGGCGACACGTAAGGATGTGGACGATTTGTACCAACGGCTGCGTGACGCAGGCATGGCAGCCGGACGCTATCATGCCGGGATGACAGATCAGGAACGCGCAGATAGCCAGGAAGGGTTTCTATACGACGATATCCGTGTCATTGTAGCAACCAATGCCTTCGGTATGGGGATTGATAAATCGAACGTACGCTACGTCATTCACTACAACATGCCTAAAAATATGGAGGCTTACGTACAAGAGGCGGGACGCGCCGGACGTGATGGCGACCCGAGTCAATGTATTTTACTGTTCGGACCGCAAGATATTGTGACGCAGAAGTTCCTGATTGAGCAAAACCCACAGGATGAAGACCGCAAGCGCAACGACTACCGCAAGCTCCAGCAGATGGTTGACTATTGCTACACCACTCGCTGCCTGCGTACGGCACAGCTTGAGTATTTCGGAGAAGCGGAGGAGCATGCAGCTTGCGGCATATGCAGTTCATGTACAGATGAACGGGAACTGGTTGATATGACCATAGATGCGCAAAAGATTTTTTCGTGCATTCATCGCATGCGGGAACGTTATGGGGTCTCGATGGTAGCCTCGGTGTTGAAAGGCTCGCGTAACAAAAAAGTGCTACAGTATGGTTTTGACAGCCTGCCGACCTATGGTGTGATGGGCAACCGGACGGAAAAAGAAATTGCCGAAATTATCAATGTTCTCGTTTCGGAAGGCTACCTGATGCTGTCCGAGGGGCAATATCCGGTCGTACGCTTGCAACAGCTTGCAGCTGAAGTGCTGAAAGGCCAGCGAGAAGTCATGCAGCGTGTGGTGCGACATGCCACGGCTTTTGCAGGTGGGGCAGGTTCACGCGGACGACAGGGACGTGATGCATACCCGGCTGCGGTCAACGAAACCGTGTTCGAGCAATTGCGCCTGATCCGCCGCGATCTGGCCGCTCAGGAGCATGTACCATCTTATATTATCTTCAATGATGCCACGCTGCGTGAGATGAGTGTAGCGAACCCGCAATCCGAGGCAGATATGCTGCGGATCAAGGGTGTCGGTGAAGTGAAGTTCCGCAAGTACGGTAAGTTGTTTCTTGATTTTTTTCAAAATCAGGGGAATATCGGGGGAACGGTTAATGAGGATGAGATTTATTCAGACGATGTGTACGAGGATTTTGAATAGCTATACTAACGATAAGAGTCCATGCAAACTATAGAAGGTTGTGACCTATGAAAGTCATTTTATCAACGTTAAATGCAAAATATATTCATACCTCGCTGGCAATCCGATGCCTCAAAGCCTACAGCGAAAAGGACTTTGATATCGAGCTGGCGGAGTATACGATTAAAGACCCGGTGATGAACATCGTATCCGATTTGTTTCAACGGGGGGCAGATGTCGTCGGCTTTTCCTGTTATATTTGGAACATTGAAGAGACGATTAAAGTCATTGATGTGTTGAAAAAGATAATGCCCGAGGTCAAAATTGTTCTGGGTGGTCCGGAGGTATCCTACGATACAGATCACTGGATGAAGCGCTTGGCGAATGTGGATTTTATCGTTGTTGGTGAGGGAGAGGAAACATTCCATCAACTGCTTCAGGAGTTGGAAGGGGATCGCAAGTTCCATTTTGTGTATGGACTGGCTTACCGTAAGGGAGAAGAGGTCATTCAGATGCCGGGTCGCCCGAAAGCGGACTTGAACGAGCTGCCGTCGCCCTATCGTTTTGCAGAGGATATACCGGAACTCGGGAAACGGGTTGTTTATTTTGAAACGAGCCGGGGCTGTCCGTTCAGCTGCCAGTTTTGTCTGTCCAGCATTGAGGTTGGGGTGCGTTATTACGATATCGAGCGCACAAAGTCGGATATTCTGTATCTGATCGACAACGGAGCCAATCTAATCAAGTTTGTGGATCGGACGTTTAATATTAAACGCGATTATGCACTGGAAATGTTCAAATTTTTGATTGAAAATCACCGTGGATGTGTCTTCCAGTTTGAGATTACGGCAGATATTATGCGTCCCGAGGTGTTGGATTATTTGGCGGAGAACGCGCCACCGGGCGTATTTCGTTTTGAAATCGGCGTCCAATCAACGAATGATCCCACCAATGAGCTGGTTAAGCGCCGCCAGAACTTTACCAAGCTTTCCCGTACCGTTACGAAGGTCAAACAAAGCGGTAAAATCGACCAGCATTTGGATCTGATCGCCGGATTACCTTTGGAGGACTACAACACATTCCGTAAAACGTTTAATGACGTTTTTGCGCTCGGCCCGGAAGAGCTTCAGCTTGGCTTCCTCAAAATGCTGCGTGGTACAGGGCTGCGCATCGACGCAGATAAGTATAACTATACGTATATGGATGTTGCTCCATATGAAATGTTGAGCAATGACGTCCTTTCCTTTGCCGATATCGTCCGGCTCAAACGCTTGGAAGATGTATTGGAAAAATATTGGAATTCCCATCGTATGGATCATACGGTGAACTATCTGATTGAGCGTGAATTCTCGTCCGCCTTTGATTTCTTTCAGGAATTCGGAGACTACTGGGAAGGACAGGGCTGGCAAAAAATCGGACATCAACTCGAAGACTTGTTCACGCGTCTCCAATCCTTTCTGGAATCGCGTGGAACAAAGCGAATGGATATGGTGCTTGGGCTGATGAAGCTTGATTATTTCCTAAACCATAAATACAAGCCGCGTAAAATCTGGTGGGAGCATACCTTGGAGAAGGACGATTGGTCCAGCTATATGAAAATGGTTCTCCAGCACCCGGATGCGCTGTTGTCACCTGCGGTTGCCGATTTTGTGGCAGATGCGAACAAGGAGAGTACCGATGGGACGGATGTGGGCAGTCAACAGCCGCAGCCATACCGCGAAATTATTCCAGTCTTTGCTTCCTTGAAGCTGGGTGAAAAGGAACTGCAAAAGCACGCTGTGCTGGATGTTCTGCCGTTCAGTCTGGATCATATCCTGAGTGGCGGTAGCCCATTGACTGCCGAAGGCCGCACACTGCTGCTTGTGGTCTATCAGCAAAATGAACAGCAAAAGCCGCTCTACTACACCATGCCGATCGGCAAAAATATCGCCGCGATTTAATATAAACACCAGAAGGCATCGACTTTGGCATACCAAGAGTCGGTGTCTTCTTTTGTCTTATAAAAACAAACGATCACTCCAATTTTACATTCGCGTAATCTATTGCTTGACGATGCTTTACAAAACAAATATATGATTAATTTATCATATATGAATATCAAATTTATTGGAGTGTGACCTTGTGAAAAAGCGTTCAATGAAAAAGAGTATTCTTGCTTTAGGTGCCATTACCGTTTTAAGTGCGCCATTGTTATCTGCTGATATCCCTAACGCTTTTGCAGCCTCATCTAATACCAAGTCCACTACCGCACAGGTATCCAAAGGACAGAAAACCTCGTCAGCAAAAGTCGATGCTCCTAAAAATGTCATTCTCTTTATCGGCGATGGTATGGGAGAAGCAAGTCGCAACGCGGTTCGCTTGGCGACGGTAGGGAAAAAGGGATTGCTTGAAATGGACAACATGCCTGTAACTGGTCTGGTTAGCACGAGTTCAGGGGATAACCTGGTTACGGATTCTGCCGCCGCTGCGACTGCAATTGCAACAGGTGTGAAAACGTATAACGGCGCTATCGGGATGGATTTGAATAAAAAACCAGTGACAACGATTATGGAGCTGGCCAAAAAAGCAGGTATGTCTACAGGTGTCGTGACGACAAGCCAAGTGACAGACGCAACGGGAGCCGCTTTTGGTGCGCATGTCGAAAAGCGCTCCGCTCAAAGCGAGATTGCCAAGCAGTATCTGGAGAAAAGCAAGTTGGATGTTATTCTGGGCGGTGGTGAGGATTTCTGGTACCCTGCAGGAACAGCAGGCAAACATCTAGATGCTCCGGCAGAAGATCCTGAGGAAGCTAGTAAGGGAACTCAAGGAAATTTGGTAGAACAAGCCAAGAAGTTGGGTTATAGCTATGTGACGGATCAGACGGAAATGAAAGCAGCTAAAGGTTCTAAGTTGCTAGGGCTGTTCGCCAATGAAGAGATGTTCCAAGCTCACAACAAGCTGGGTAACTCTTACAATCCAACGGTTTCTCTACCGGATATGACGGCAAAAGCGATTGATGTTCTTTCCAAAAACCAAAAAGGTTTTTTCCTGATGGTAGAGGAAGAAGGAACGGATGAGATGGCGCATGACAATGAAGGTGAATTAACGATAAAGGCTGGGCAGCAGCTCGACAAGGCCGTTAAAGTAGCCAAAGATTATGCCAAAGCGCATCCAGATACATTAGTATTAGTTACGGCAGATCATGAAACGGGCGGTTTGGCCATTGAAGGCGAAGATGCGGAGGATGAATCCGGTGAAGGCATCTCCAAAGAGGACGGTCCTTTTACTGTAAAAGGCTCTGATGAGAAGTTTTATATCGACTGGACCACGGGAGGACATACATCCGTTGATGTGGCGCTAACCGCGATGGGACCCGGCTCCTCTAAGTTTAGCGGGAATTATCCGAATACTGCTATTCATGACAAGCTGGTTAAGCTGCTTCAATTAAAAAAATAGCTCGGTGTGAAAGCGGCCACTTAAAAGGTTTTCCATATTGGCAATATGGTTTTTCCTGTGATAAACTAAAGCTAATAGGTATATACTAAAAAAGAGTAAGGATGCTACCAACATCCTCACTCTTTTACAACAGCCGCTTATAAGGGCGGTGGCTGTAGGGTTGGATTAGTGAAATAGACCGCTAACCTTTTCCAGAGGGCGGTCTATTTCTTTTTGTTGAAGGAAATAATCAAGATCACCAACGTTGCAAATTGAATCATCAACGTTAATGTATCTTTAACCTCCACAGGCATCACCTCCTTTGCAGGAGACTAGCCGACCGCCCATCTAAGCCATTCTGTTGTTAGTTTATAGTATATCATATGGATAGTATTGCTAAATAGGACAATTATGAAAACGCCTGTTTCTAGGTGTTTTTTGTTTTTTCAAAAGATATATTTTTAAAGTTGAAAATTATTATGTAGTTCTTAACCAGTATAGGTGTTACGTAACTCATCTAAAAATTGCATAGCATCTTTAAATCCCTGTAAATATATTTGGTTCTCCAGAATAGATTGCAGAGAGATTTGGGCATCTTCATATAAAAACAGGGTATGTTCGAGATGCTCGGGAACGGATTCACGGATTTGTTGAAAATACTGGTTGCATTCCGTGGAAAATTGGTTGTATTCTGGTATGGTTTTAGAAAGATTACTATACAATGTTTCTAATCGGTTTCTGATTATGGGTTCAATTAATATTTCTAAAGAATTAGACATGATTTGCAAACCTCCGGAGGGAAAATATTTTAATGTGGAATGACAAAATATCATGTAAATATTGTATCATTACATAGCGATTTGGTATACCGAAAGGTGACATCATAGTGACGTCAAATCAATAGGAAATTTCAATAAATATCGAATATTTTGTGAACATTCTTAATTTGACTTAAGATGATAAGTGAAAAAAAAGGAAATTATATCTTTTGCAGTCGGTCATTTAAGGATATAGCAAAAGATAAAATGATTGAGTTTACACAATTGTTTCCTTCTATTTCTATAAAATGATCTTGGATGTTGATGATTTATTCGTGGATGAAGAATACCGAAAACGAAGGATCTCCCAACTATTATTGAACGCAGCTCAGCAACATGGCAAACTAACAGGACCAAGGGAATTGGGTAACGGCAGGAAAGAATAATGTTTCAACGTAAAGAGTGTATGAAAGAAATCAATATATCAAGAATGGGGGATTTTACCATTATGAGCTGATCCTATAGCTCTGACCTGTCATGTGAGGAATAAAGTCTATATAAGCTGAACTGAAAAAATGTACATGGAAAACGGAGTAGACGGAATGATGCTGTACAAGCGAAACGGTCGCTTTAAAAGTTTTTCCGGAGGAAAGCTCGCTTCGAAAGCATCACCTTCCCGGATTTCTACCGATGAAAGATTTTATTTCAGAAATCCGGGGGCGGTGGCGATGGGAAGCACCATCTGTCTGCGTAGTGGCACTAAGGTAACTTTTAAATTCGCTTATATAATTATCCAAGCAATAAAAACACGCAATTACGTAATATCGGTTATAATGAGGTAAGAATAATTAAGGAGCCGTGCTCTAACACGGCTCCAGCATACAGCAACTGCATAAAGAGCAGTCGGCCGCATAAGATAAGGTCGAGAATAGATCGTTGACCTTTGGTTAGGGCGGTCTATTTCTTTTTCATGTAGGTAAGTAACGCCAAAATGAACATGCCGAATATACTCAACCTTTAATCCTCCGTTGTTTTCTTCCCCCATACATATTTCATTAATAAGAATATTATTATCAGCACGCAGAGAAGCATTGCGATCTGCAAGCCATAACGATGGATCAGTTCTCCTGCTGCTTGTACATGATCGCCAAAGATACGTCCGAGCAGAAAGAAGATTAGCGTCCAGATCAAGCCCGTTGAATAAGAGAAGAGGGCATAGCGCTTGAAGCTCATTTTATTGATTCCGACAATATAAGGGATAATGTGACGGACGATCGGCAGCAAATAACTGATGCAAATAGTGAAGTTTCCATACTTATGTACCAAATTTTCCGAATACTTAATGTACTTGTCCATTTTTTTCTTTCGGCGCAAACGATCTAGAATGGGTGTACCCAAGGTTCTCCCCAATATATAACCTAAGGACAAGCCTGATATAACCCCAAGATATACAATTAAAAAAGCGGGTAATGAATGAAGTATACCCATGCTTGTTACGGCCCCGCCAGTCATCACAATGACTTCGTCTGGAATGGGCAGCCCCACAATTCCGAGCCATAGAGAAAAGAATAGTGCTGCATAGCCGTATTGTTCGATGATGGAAATTAAATATTCAACGTCCATAGCTATACTCCTTTCTTATGCTTTCTTTCGGCATACATAGACGAATGCGGGTGGAACGTTCATAGGTACAAACTTGATTTCTTCAATATCAAACCATTCACCTAACTGCTGCTTCATCTGTTTAGAGTATTGAAAGGCGACAAACATTCCTCCATCCCTGAGTGATAGATGAATTTGTTCTACAATTTGATTTCGCATCACTTGTGGAAAGTTGAAAAATGGGAGCCCGCTGATTACGCAGTCAAGCTGTTCAATTTGGGCATTTTTCATAGCAAGCTGAAGCTCACGCGAGTCGGAATAGCACAGATAATTCGGGAATCTTCTTTTTAAACTCTGCTGCATGGTCTGGTCCTTCTCAAAGAGTAGAACCTTTGGTTGAAATTCAGCAGCAGACGGGATGTATTGGGTAATTGCCCCCGTGCCAGCACCAAGCTCGGCAACAGCATGAACTTCACTCCATGGAATGGATTCTATCATATTTTTAGCTAAAAATCTGGAACTTGGTGTTACACTACCCACATATGCAGGCGAGTACAAAAATTTGAATAGGAACATAAGTCTTTCGTGAACCAAATGACTGATACGGATCATACATCATTCCCCTACTTTCAATTATTAAAATACGTTCATTTATTCTTTGCTAAGAGTAACAAATTATCCCTTTACTTACTCCTGTCTCGAGTAGGGTTAATCCCCCCGTCCTGCGGAGGGGATTTTCCTTGACTATGGTCTAGGAAATAAGAAAAGGGTTATGGTATTTGTCAGTCTGCATTTATTCAGTTATCATTCAGCATACTTTCAGGTTACATTCAGTTTTGCTACCGATGAAAGGTAGGTGGGCAGCTAAAAACATATGTACACGGAGAGGGGATCAACTTTGTCACTATCCATTAACAGGCATCTAATCACGACTTCCTATGATCATTCGAATACGGTGAAGTCAAACAAGAATGGACTAAATAACACAGGTCATACTACACACAAGAAATCTAACGATTCACTCGAATTGAGCGCGGAATTTATGGAATACGCTGGGGGAATGCAAAACTACAGTAATGATTACAAGTACGACCAGGATACCCTTACACTGACTGCGGACGAACAAAAAACGCTGTTATCAGATCTAAAAAGTTACCTGACGTATTCAAGTGCTTTATCTGAAACGGATGAACTCACCAATAGCACGAAGAATCCGTTGGCTTCAGTCAGCGACTTATTATCCGGTGTGGATCTTTTGACGGTAACAGATGAGGAAGTATCAGATCTATTCGATAAGATAGCAAAAGCCATCCAAAATAATCGCCCTGCACCGCCACCTGAAGGGGACTCATTCCGGCCTGAGGTTGATAGCAGTGGTCTGCCTCCTATGATGCAGGCCATGGGCGGAATTATGCCTCCATTTGCATGGAATATCCAAGAGGCTTCCAATCAAGAGGATAACAGCACTACATCTGAAAAAGAGCTTACAGTAGATAAAAAACGATCTTTACTGAGTGATTTGCAAAGTTTCCTGAGCTCCCGTCTTATATCCGGGTCAACAGCTTCGGAAAAAGATCAGGAAACAGATCTGCTTTCTGCATTAAAAAACGCGTGGGGAAATACAGATGAATCGAATGCAACAGATGAAGAAATATCGGCTTTATTCGATAAAGTCACTAAGATTTTTGAACAATCTGTATCATCGTCGTCATAGTCATTAGAAAGCAATACCATGACTTAGAACTGGTTAGCCCACACTTGTAAACTCATACTTTTATAAAGGAGAAATCTCGTATGAACATTTCATCCACATCCAGCAGTTCAATATCTATTGCAAGCACTTCATCTTCATCCAGTACCAACGATACAGTTAGTCTGGAAAAGCAAAAAGCTCAACTTGAAGCGGAGTATAACAAGGTACAGCAAAGTAAGGATAATAAAGATACAAAAGAAACAAAAATGAAGCAGCTTCAGCAGCAAATTAAACAGATTGAAGCTCAAATTGCACAGCAAAGTTCGCAATCCAGCGGCACGTCAACTCCAAAAATGGAAAAGCCCGCTCCAAGTAACACGGAAACAAATCGTATCAACAGCGCTAACAGCAGTGATATTACGGGAGTTGGAAAATCACTGGATATTTCAATTTAATCATTCCATCTCTTCTCCTGTATGACAGAGGATGGATACAAAGGATAGCGGGCTCTCCGTTTCATCGGGGCCCGCTTCTGCTATGCAATTACTAAATTAAGCGACAGGTGTCAAAATCCAGATTTGAGATTATTTTTTGTTGAAAACGCTATCTCCATCCTATATAATAACTATATAATTAATATTAGGGTTGTTACTGCAATGCAGGCAAAGCCTAAACCAATCCGTACTAAATTATGTTTAGTTTTGGATTAGTTTAGGTTTTTTTTTGTTAGTAAAAAATACAAAGTGGGCGAACTCATGAGGATTAAAAAAGTATTCAACAATAATGTTGCATTGGTTGAAGGACCAAATCGATCCGAGATAATTGTTATTGGAAAGGGACTAGCCTATCAGAAAAATCCAGGTGAAAATATAGATCCATCCAGAATTGAGAAGACTTTCGTGATGGAGACTAAAGAATTATCTGAGCGGCTATCCACATTACTGAGTGAAATTCCTACAAAGCATCTAGAATTGACTGATCAAATTATCCGTTATGCAGTAAAGGATCTCAACACTTCCTTTAGCAATAATATCTACCTGGCTCTTACAGATCATATTAGTTATGCAATTACGCGTGCTGCACAGGGATTGAGTCTCAAGAATGCGCTGCTCTGGGAGATACAGAAGTTTTATCCGAAAGAATATCACACGGCAATGCACGCATTATACTTAATTGAAAAGGAAACAGGAATTAAATTACCTGTAGATGAAGCTGGCTTTATTGCAATGCATTTTGTGAATGGCCAGCAGGATGGTCAGGAAATGGAACAGACCTTAATGGTAACCCAGATGGTTCAAGAAATTCTTAATATAGTAACACTTCATTATGGGATTGAGCTAGATGAGAATTCGTTAAATTATAGCCGCTTTGTGACTCACTTAAAATATTTTTCTTATCGCACCATGCGTCATGAATCGATTCCTTTTGAGGATGATGAGCTCTACGAACAAGTCGTTGTTAAGTATCCTGAAGCTTTTGCCTGCAGTGAGAAGGTAAGAGCATATTTACGGGAAGAGTATCAAGTTGAGACAACCGAAGGTGAAATGGTCTATTTCATGCTCCATATCAGGCGTGTGACCAGCAGAGATTAGCCTATTACAATAAATAGCAGGGTTGTTACCATTAATTGGGCAAAGCCTGGATAAGTGATGAGTGTACTGGTTTTCAGTGTGCTTTATCACCTGTTCAGGTTTTTTTGTTTCATATTAAAAGAATGAGGTCTAAAGGAGCGAAAACAAATGAAGTACGAAAGATTAGCCAAAGATATCGTGCAGAACATTGGGGGAGAGGAGAATGTTACGAATCTTGTCCATTGTGCAACCCGGTTGAGATTTAATTTAAAAGACAATCATGTACCCGACAAAGAGAAGCTGAAAAGCTTAGAAGGAGTGCTAACGGTCGTAGAAAGTGGTGGTCAATTCCAAGTGGTTATCGGAAATGACGTTGCACACGTGTATCAAGAGATTATGAAAACCAGCAAACTAGGGGCGGGCAATACTGCATCCGAGGATGGAGATAAACCTAAAGAGAAGATCATGTCCAGAATTTTTGCGGTGATTTCTGGAAGTTTATCTCCCCTGTTGCCTGCTATGGCGGGGGCGGGGATACTTAAAGCTTTCTTAACCTTATTCACAACTTTTGAATGGATCTCTGCGGAAAGTGGAACTTACCTAATCCTGGCTGCAGCAGCAAATGCCGTTTTCTATTTCCTGCCTATATTCCTGGGCGTCTCTGCAGCGATCAAATTCGGCGCCAATCCTTATGTAGGTGGAGTTATCGGTGCAGCATTAATGGAGCCGAATTTTACGGGGTTATTGGCCAATGGAGATACTTCTTCATTTCTAGGCATTCCTGTAGTCCTAATGGATTATTCGTCAACCGTCTTTCCGGTGTTCGTAGCTATTTGGATATTCTCTTACGTGGAGAAATATCTAAAGAAAATCATCTATAAAGAGCTGCAGACGTTTTTGGTTCCGTTATTGTCCTTAGTCATCATTGTACCGCTCACTGTTATGATCTTTGGCCCATTTGGAGTATATATCGGAAACGCGATAGCAGATGCCATTAATTATCTCATGGGAGTAAGCGGGCTGTTGACAGGAGCTGTCATTGGCGGGTTAATCTTTTTCCTTGTTGTTTTTGGCCTTCATTGGGGCATTATTCCGATCGTTCTGGCAAATCTTACGAATGGAACCGATCCAATCCTTGCGATGTGGGCAGCCTCTAACTTCGCGATGGCCGGGGTGGCACTGGCTGTTTTCATTAAATCCAAAGAAAAGCCTTTGAAATCAATTGCTGGTTCCTCTACATTAAGTCTGTTGTTAGCAGGTGTCTCTGAGCCGACTGTCTACGGGATATTGCTGCGTTACAAGCGCACGATTCCCTATGTTATTATTGCTGGAGCTATCGGAGGGGCAATTAATGGCGGTTTTCATACGTATGCTACAGCATTTGTCTTCCAAAATATTTTTTCGATCGGTGCATTTGAACCTATTGGGCATTATTTAATAGGAATTGCAGCTGCCATGGGTATTGGTTTGATTCTGACGATTCTTTTCGGATACATGGATAAAAAAGCTGTAACAGTAACTGAGCCAATTGATGTAACTCCTACTGTAGAAACAAAGGCTATTCAGCCAGAAGCAAGTGTCAATGTTATTGATGGTTCGCCGAGCTTAAAGAAAGAGGTACTGATCAGCCCATTAACAGGTGATGTGAAATCCTTGATTGAAGTTCCCGATCCTGCCTTTGCAGAAGGTGCTATGGGGAAAGGTATTGCAATAATCCCGAGTGTTGGCCAAGCTTTCTCGCCAGTGAACGGTACGATTGGTACTGTACTTAAGTCAGGTCATGCTGTAATTATACTGTCCGAGAATAGCGCAGAAATATTGATTCACATTGGAATCAATACCGTTCAATTAAAAGGGCAATACTTCACGCCTCGAGTGAAGGCAGGAGATCAGGTCCGCAAAGGAGATCTATTAATTGATTTTGATCTTGAGAAGATTAAGGAAGCCGGATACAATCCGATCACGCCTGTTATAATCTCGAATACCAGCGATTATTTGGATGTTATTGAAACAACAAACTCATCGGTTTTGGCACAAGATAAGTTGCTGACGCTTGTTGTCTAAGCAAATCTGTCTTCATCGGAATGGGGCTGGCAGATTGATTCGGACCTAAAAGCAACCGGATCGGAAGCGGCTGTCATTGAAGGTAGAAACAGCATTACGGTTAATAACACCAGCTTGTCTGGGGATGTAGATCGTGGAGACGATCACCCTGTCTGGCGGCGGCAAGCTGACTCCAGTCAGTGCTTCATAAGCAGTAAGACGTTAGAAGTCACTTCAATTAAATCCATAGGAATAAAAACAGTTGCTGGTCTATTAAACCAGCAACTGTTTTTACGTTTACTTAAGTATTTTGCATGAAGCCAGGGAGCGACTTTCAATCAGCGCTATATAGAGCGAATAATTTTATCTGTTTAAATGATTCATGTGACTAAACATAGAAAAGTATATACAATATATAACAGTAGGAAGATGAAAGTATTTTAACCATATTATTTTATATATTTAAATCAGTAAGTGCTAGTATTCATTTTAAATTGGAGGATTTATGCCATGACGCTGGAACCTCAGATGAGTCGAAGTAGTAGGGATGAAGCGCGTTTAGTCAGAAACAAGTTGATTGAGTTTAATGCGAAATACGTCCCTACAGATATTCGAACCCGATACGAAGAGATTAATCTTACGCTCAAAAATGAAGACGGTCAGGTCATGGGCGGTCTTCTAAGTGTACTATGTTGGAACTGGGTGGAGGTTGATATTTTGTGGGTAGATCAGCGCTACAGAGGAAAGGGCTATGGTTCACAACTGCTTGGTGAAATCGAACAAATTGCTAAAGAAAAAGGATGTAATTTTATACAACTTAATACCTTTACTTTTCAAGCGCCCGAATTCTATGAAAAGCATGGGTATGAAGTAGTTGGTGTCATTGACGATGCTCCGAGAGGCTTTAAACACTATTATTATAAGAAAGATATCTACTGAGGACTCTATATATGCGCGTACAGATCAAGGAAATAAATAAAGATCATCACATCATCATTCGTAGTATTGGCGAGGAAAAAGTATACGGCTACTGGACATATTTTTGGCATGAACTGACTTCCGGATATGCATATGTTGTCCCGTATGAACAAAGCTTGGATAAGTTGATTCCTGGTTGTGTAATTTCGGTCGAGACTTCTCAATCCAGTATACAAGGATTCAGAAGGCTGAAGTCTACTGAAGAGACAGGGATTTTTCGACCTCAACCAAAGTTAGGCGACTATTGGATTCAAGGAACGATACATCAAGTGATGCAAGGCGAAGCAGGCGAGATAGAATGTCTGGAGATTGTAGTTGGAGATGCTATGTTTATTTTGGATTCTGACGATATGAATAGTGATATAAACGTTAAAGCGGGCGACGGCGTCGCCTTTGAAATCATAGGCCTGCAGTTGTTTGACGAGGGACTGTGACCGTTCTGTGGTGATTGATTCGAAAAGAGGTGACACATGTCTAATGATTATAGTAAATCCAAAACGTTGGGTGCTTTTCTGAAATCACGTAGAAATCGCCTTCAGCCGGAGCAGGCAGGTCTTAGACTTTCACAGGTTCAATTAACCTATGATGAGCGCGCACATCTCATTCAATTGTGGGATCCCAATGAGACAAACGCTGTGTCTTGCATCCATACAACACTGAATCCACAGGGGCAAAATATTATAGATCAGTTGTCCTATCCTTCCTTCATCAGCAATGAGAGAGCGGAAGTACTTGCTTGGAATAGTGCGGCGAATGAGGTCATTACTGATTTCTCTTCCTTGTCAGCTTCGGAACGCGTCATGATTCGTTTATTGTTCGTCGATCCCGAATTACGTAGCCGTATGGTTAATTGGGAAGAGTTTGCGTCGTATTCGGTCGCTGTTTTTAGAACCTATTATGACAAGTATTTAGGAGATCCTTGGTTTGAGGAGACGGTAGAACGGCTGCGTGTGGAAAGTATGGAGTTTGACACCATGTGGAAGCTGCACCAGATCCAACTTAAAAAAGTGAATCGGGTGTCCTTTCAAATTTCTGACGCTGTGGAGGCAGTTTCTTATGATATTAATTCCTTAGCGAGTATTGCTGACCATCCGGGTCTGCACATTTGTATCTACACGCCAGTTTTGGAAGAAAAAACGTGATCTGAATAAACAGCAATGACCATAAGACGATCTTCTGCCTGTTAATCTTGTTTCTAGTATAAACGTACTGTGGTTGCCTCCATACGGGTCCATTAGAATGAGTACATATTCATTCCATCCATTACCCAAAGAAAAGAGGGAACCATGATATGCTGAAAAGAAAACTGGGACGTGAAGGGCTGGAGGTATCAGCTCTGGGCCTTGGCACGATGATGATGCCGAACAACGAGGAGTCGGTGTGCACACTTCAGGGGGCGCTGGATCTTGGTGTAACGCTGTTTGACACAGCAGATCTTTATGGTGAGGAATACGCACAACAGAAGTTCGGCGGCAATGAGAAGCTGGTTGGACGTGCACTCAAGGGTCGACGGGATGAGGTAGTGATTGCGACTAAATTCGGGATCACGCACACTCAGGGACCCAAGGGAGATCCGGCATATATTAAAAAATCCGTGGATGCCAGTCTGTATCATCTGGGGATCGATTATATCGACTTGTATTATCAGCATCGGGTCGACCCCAATACTCCGATTGAAGAGACCGTTGGAACGATGTCCGATTTGGTCAAGGAAGGGAAAATCCGTTATATCGGCCTGTCGGAAGCGTCGGCTGAGCAGATCCGCCGCGCGCATGCGGTGCATCCGATCACCGCAGTAGAAACCGAATACTCCTTGTGGAGCAGAGAAGTGGAAGATGAAGTCCTTCCGCTTCTGAACGAATTGGGAATCGGCTTCGTACCTTACAGTCCACTGGGTCGAGGTTTCCTCACGGGTCAGATCAAGAAATTTGACGATCTGCCCGAGGATGATTACCGTCGACATTTCCCGCGATTCCAAGGCGAGAATTTCACCAAAAATCTGGAGGTTGTCTCTCTGATCGAACAACTGGCAGCGCAAAAAGGCTGTACTTCTGCTCAGTTGGGACTGGCATGGCTGCTGGCGCAGGGTGACCATATCGTCCCGATTCCAGGAACGAAGAGACTGGAAAGAGTGCGGGAAAACCTTGGCGCTCTACAGGTTTCCTTGTCGGAAGCAGAGCTTCAAGAGATCGAGCGTATTTCGCCCAAAGGCTTCGCAGCAGGTTCTCGTTATCCGGGTCGTGTCTAGGAACCTGAGTATTGGCATGATGATTAAGTTTATGATAAGACCGTTCCTTTCTGGAGTCGCTTGGTAGTACCAACGGCTCTACAGAAAGACGGTCTTTTTTTGCTAATTTTGACCGTCCTATGCATGAGTTCTCTGATCTAGCCTATGGTTAGAGTTATTGCACTCTACAAAATAACGCGTTAAAGTATGGAGAATACCATATTTAACCACAATATGTCGGTGAGAAAGTTAAAAGCTAGATCATAGAGAATCGTGAATAAAGAAAGGTATGATCAGATTGACAACAGAAGTGACACACAAAATATATACCATGTGCATGATTCAAGACGGAAGCAAGGTATTGCTTATGAATAGACCCAATCGAAAGGGGTTTCCAGGTTATATTGCTCCAGGAGGAAAAGTAGAGTTTCCAGAAAGCATTGTGAATGGAGCCATTCGTGAAGTAAAGGAAGAAACAGGCTTAACCGTTACGGAAATTGTATTTAAAGGAATTGACGAATATTGTGATCCAAGTCAAGGGCTGAGATATATGGTCTTTAACTATTTGGCTACAGCAACTGAAGGTGAACTATTAAAAAATCCCCCTGAGGGAGAACTGCTGTGGGTGGACATGAAGGAAGCGCTAAATCTGCCGATGCAGGACTGGTTTAAGCGGAGATTTCCATTGTTTTTTGAGCCGGGAACGTTTGAAGTTAGTTTCGTGTGGCTGGCGGATACGGATGAAACCCTGGAAGCAACAATGAAGAGCTATGGGGTGTAAAGATGACGACGACCATTTATTTTTCGTCTAATCGGCTAGGTGAGGTAACAAATGATCAAATGCAAAGGATGCTGAAACGTTTTGATTTGGGGCGTTTGCTGTCTTATGAAAAAACGGTAGAAGGTGTTTTAGGACAAACTCTCTATGTCTCATCAACGGCTGGGCAGTTTGTGCTGAAGGGAAACCCGCTTTTTCCGGGGCAATGGGTGGAAGAAAAGTTTATGATCGAGCAAATCCAGACACGGATTCCAATTCCCGTGCCAACACCGTATCTTGTCGATGATACGGAGGATATTTTTGGTTGGAGCTATGCTGTTATGCCCCGTCTATACGGTCAGCACATACATACACCTCAGTTGCAAGCAAAGCTGACCTCGCTGGATAAACAGCAAATGGCTGAAATGCTTGCTACGGTCCTGTTGGAGCTTCATAGCTGGAAGGTTAAGAACAGTGGAGAGCTGGATACAACAACTCTAACCATTCGTCCTTTTGAAGTTTCTTATCGAGTATGGTTGTATGGGCGAATTCGATATTGGCTAGAGGACGCCCCAAAATACTCGAACATTTCTGTACAGGATATGGAATGGGTAGAGGAAATCTTGGAAGGCTCCCGTCAAGCATTCGATCAGCTGGAAGCTGCCACCTTTGTGATGGGGGATTTTAAACCGCAAAATTTTCTTGTACAGAATGGGGATAAGGGTTGGAGAGTCAGTGGTCTTTTTGATTTTACGACAGCCTATTTTGGGGATGGGGTTGCAGACCTTCCGAAAATAACCACCATGTATCTGGAGAACGGCGAAGAAGAGTTGGCAAAAGGTTTTCTTACTGCTTACGCACAAGGGATGGAAGCTAAAGAAGGATTTACTGAGCGTTTCCGGGTGCATATGCTGCATCAGCAGGTTCTAAACTGGGGATGTGCCAAAGCGATGAAGCAAGTCACCTGGGATGATAAGCTCTCTTTTGCAGATTGGGCGCAAAAGTTCATAGATATTGAGGTATATGAGAAATAGCAGATGAATTGGGTGCTTAATGAGAGGACAGTGAGTGGAATGCAGACAGTCAGATTGGTAAAGCCGGATCGGGGCTGGAAGGATGCTTATCTTTCATTTTATGAGGAATGGAAACAGAGCCAGGAGCATATGGTGCCTTGGGTGATTTCTATAGAACCGTATGATTTTGAAGGTATGCTGACGTTTTTAAGTAATCAGGAAAATGGAATTAATCTGTCTGAGGGCTGGGTCAAAAGCTCAACATACTGGCTTATGGATGCGGATAATCAGGTCCTCGGAGCGGTGAATATCCGGCATAATCTTAACGAGCACCTATTAAATGCCAGGGGTCATATTGGTTACGGTATCCGTCCTTCTGCACGAGGGAACAGGTACGCTGTAACTATGTTGGCCTTGGCATTGGAAAAAGCAAAAGAACTGGGGATTTCCCGAGCTCTGGTCGTATGCGACTCTGATAATATCAGCTCCAAAAGAACGATCCTGCGAAACGGCGGAACGCCGGACAAGGATTACATAGAGGAAGACGGAAACCGTGTAAACCGGTTTTGGATCGAACTGTGAGTGAGAAAGAGGGGAACGCGAGAAGCTCATGAAATTATGGCCTGAATATGCGCAAAACATTATTGTTGGTGTTATTTTTGAAGGGAAATGGAACTGGTATGTGACGGAAAGAGAGTATTGGTTTCTGACTATCGAAATGGAGGAACGGTTCGGTATCGCTATTTTGGATGAAACCACAGCGGGAGCATTTTTGGATCACATCTGTGAATATAAGGTGGCTACTGGTGAACTAACTTCAATGCTACAGTTACTGGATGATGCTATCCAGCATAAGGATGAAGTGTTGGAGTTCTGTCCTGCTCTGTATGTTAACTTTGACGAGAAAGTTCTCTATTCGCTATTTCCAGAGCCAGCTTCGTTTGAACACTATGTCCCAGCGGGATGGAAAGGAGAATATCAAAACTTTTTGAACGAGGTACCTTCATCTGAACGGTATTGGATTATAAATGGAAACCATTTTTTTGAACGATTCATATGAGAGGAGCAGGGGGAATATGAATTCTTCCATGCATGAATTTAAAATCATCTCCAAGCACAGAATGTACGATCAATATTTGGTAAAGCTGCGGGCATGCATTGGGCTTTTGGATGAACAGGTGCTATGGCGTATTGGTGAGGCGGAAACGAACAGTATTGGTGGGACCATCAACCATATCATGGTGCATGTGCGTAGAAACGCAGCCAAGCTCATAGATCCGACGATTACATACAAGCAAGGAATGGAGGATAGCTTTATACCTTCCATGCAAAACAAGGAACAACTTATGGATGAAGTTGAAGAAGCTTTTTCATCCTTCTGTGCAGCATTGGACAATACGGGCGCGATAGATATGTATAACGTATACCATGTGGTGGAGCATACGGCTTATCATCTGGGGCAGATCATAGACCGAGTTCAGAGATTGGCAGATCATCGTTTTCAATTTGTACAGACAGGACTTAATGAAAAAGCATTGCATGCGATAGTGCAGCAATCCTTGCATAACATACGAGAATAACGAAAGTATCGGCCATATAAATCTATAAAATATAGTTCCAAGGTCACAAAAACCTCTGTTATCGTCATGTTTTTATTTCTTAATTGATATTGATAATTATTATCACTTATAATAGGGGCAGATATATCACGCTATGGTTGGGAGAGTTGCAGAGTGACAGAGTCCTTGGAATTATATGATGTAACGATCATCGGCGGCGGTCCTGCCGGTATGTATACCGCGTTTTACAGTGGAATGAGAGATATGAAAACCAAGCTGATCGAAGCCAAGCATGAGCTAGGCGGACGGATGCGCATATATCCGGAGAAGATGATATGGGATGTTGGAGGTGTCACGCCGATATTATGTGAAAAGCTGATCGATCAGCTAGAGCAGCAGGCGCGGACGTTCGAGCCTACGATTGTGCTGGGACAGCAGATCACAGGTTTGGATCGGCAAGAGGATGGAACCTTCCTGCTGACCTCTGCGACAGGGGAGCAGCATTGGACACGTACGGTGGTCCTGGCAGTAGGCTACGGCATTCTCAAAATGGCCAAGCTGGAGATTGAAGGAGCTGACCGCTATGAGGTCACAAACTTGCATTATACTGTGCAAGAATTGGAGCCGTTCCGAGGCAAGCATGTCCTGATTTCCGGTGGAGGCGACTCGGCTGTGGATTGGGCGAATGAACTGGAGTCTATTGCGGCGAGTGTGACAGTTGTACATCGTCGGGATCATTTTGGCGGACATGAGAAAAATGTAGCTCGTATGAAAGCATCTTCTGTCCGTGTTCTCACACCCTATGCGGTGAGTCAGCTACATAGCAACAACGGAGAGACGATTGAACAAGTGACGATCAGTCATGTGGATACGGGCGAAATACAGATGCTGAATGTTGATGCAGTCATCGTGAATCATGGTCTAAAATCCGATTTCGGCCCGCTTCGGGATTGGGGACTGGATATGGGAGAGTGGCATGCCCGAGTGAGCGAAAAGCTGGAAACGAATCTACCGGGGATTTTCGCCGCAGGCGATTTTGTCGAGTACGGAAGCAAGCTGTATCTGATTGCAGGTACGTTCACCGATGCCGCCCTTGCATTAAACAGCGCCAAGCTGTACATTGATCCGGCAGCTGACAAAGCCGCATATGTTTCTTCTCACAACAGCCGCTTCAAGGAAAAAAACCGCGAGCTTGGTGTCGTGGAGTAGCCAACGGAAACAGGCTGAATATGAATAAAATAAGCAGGGCATAAAGGAGCTTCCAGGACCATTAGATGTGGTTCTGGAAGTTTTTATGTACATTTTTCGAGTTCAGCCTATATAGTAGATGTGGAGCAGTAAGACAAGGAGAGTGAAAAATGTGCATACGAGAGGATATGTATGTGCAGGAACGTGCGTGTGTCCTTTTGGGGCATCATCGGTATGAGCCAGCGACAGAATCATTAAAAGAAGTGGTGGAGCACGGAATGCCGAATGGGAAGCCGGCTGCCCGTAAAGCGCTCTCGATGATTCGTAGTAGGCAACTGGACAAGCGTTAAAAAATTATATTAGCCTGCCATAGAATGTACGGCGGGATCGGAAGGTGACCTATGGAAAAACGAACAGAGCAACAGGCAACTGTTATGGCAGATATTATTCAAAAGGCAGAGTCCTTTGTACAGCAGCAGTTGGAGCATGACCACAGTGGTCACGATTGGTGGCATATTGACCGGGTGAGAAAGTTGTCTCTTGCAATTGCTGCCCAAGAGGGTGCAGATTTGTTTGTTTGTGAACTGGCAGCACTGCTGCATGATGTAGCAGATGAAAAATTAAATGATTCCAAACAAGCGGGGCTGGATAAAGTTGAGCAGTGGCTGCGTCTGCATGTAAGTGATTCTGGGGTCATCACGCACGTGATGACTATAATTGCGACGATGTCCTACAATGGTGGCCAAAATCCGCCTATGGAGACGCTGGAGGGTCAGGTTGTACAGGATGCAGACCGGTTGGATGCCCTTGGAGCGATCGGTATTGCAAGAACCTTTATGTATGCAGGCTCAAAAGGCACTATGATGCATCACCCGGATAAAGATTTTTCACAGCACGATTATCGTGCCGCAGGCAAAAGCGCCATCTACCATTTTTACGAAAAGCTGTTGAAGCTCAAGGATTTAATGAATACCGCTTATGCCAAACAACTGGCGATGACCCGGCATCAGTGGATGGAGAAGTACCTGGAGCAATTCTACAGGGAATGGAATGTGGATGATATCAAAAAGGGAGGAGAAAGCATTTTTTAATAAATTTTAGAAAAAATATTGCAATACAGTGATTTCTCTCCTACTATTGATAATAGTTATCATCGATAATGATAACTATTATCAATAATTTAAGTATTTAGAGGGGAGTCATTCAGGTTATGAAGAAGTTTGCAGTAGGGGTGTGTACCTTATTATCGGCAAGTTTGCTGTTGACGGCATGTGGTGGAAAGGGGCAGGAGGCGGATAGCTCGGTACAAGGTAAACCCAATGCATCGACGCAGACGTCCATTTCCGATCAAGAAAGTAGCAAGACTATTACATATATGGATAAAACGTACAAACTGACCAAGACGGATCATATTATTGTAGCTAGTCTGGAAGCGATGGAAGATGCGGCTGTCCTGGGAGTAAAGCCGATTGGGGCGGTCACTTCAGGAGGGAAATTCCCTAAATATATGGAAAAAGCGATGGAAGGAGCTGCAGATGTCGGTGACCGGATGCAGCCTAGCGCTGAAACGATCCTGAAACTGAGGGCAGATGTGATTCTTGGGAGTTCCAAATTTCGGCCTGCGGTGGCAGAACAGCTGGGTAAGGTCGCTACACTAATTCCAGTATCCCACATTTCAACGAACTGGGAAGCGAACCTCCTAATGTTGGGACAGCTTACGGGGAAAGAGGCCAAGGCGGAAGAGATACTGAACAAGTACAAGCAAGATGTGAAGGCGGCCCAACAAAAGCTCAAGCCATTATGGGAAAACAAAAAGGTGCTTATGGTACGGATTCGTACAGGCAATCTGTATGTATATCCTGCGGATGTATATTTCAATCCTTCGCTGTATGTTGATCTTGGAGCCAAGGTGCCAGAAGAGTTAAATGGAGTCAAAGCACAAGAGGCGGTTTCCCTGGAGAAATTAGCTGATATGAATCCGGATTATCTTTTCGTGCAATTTTCAGAAGGAGAAAACAAGGATCAGCCGCAGGCATTGGCGGATCTGGAGAAGAATCCGATTTGGAGCAGTATCAATGCCGTCAAGAATGGGAAAACCTTCGTCAACATTGTAGATCCCAATGCTCAGGGCGGTACCTCATGGAGCAAAATTGCCTTTTTGGAAGCGGTCGTAAACCGGCTTTCGCAATAAGGGAAGGAACATGGGAAAAAAGTTGATTTCTCCTTACCTTGTAATTTTAGCCTCTCCTTTGTTTATCGTTTTAACGTTGCTGCTTTCTGTGATGTACGGAACTAAAACGATAGGATGGGAGACGATAATTGCTGCCTTTTTCCATTTTGATGCCGGAAGTGTGGATCATCAGGTTGTTTTAAGCTCACGTCTGCCCAGAGCAGTCGGTTCTATATTGATTGGTGGCTTTCTCGCAATTTCAGGTGCCGTTATGCAAGGAATGACGCGAAACTTTCTGGCTTCGCCCTCTATTATGGGCGTGTCGGATGGGGCTGCGTTTGTGATTACGCTGATGATGATTTTGGCACCGAACTCCACTTCCATGAGCCTGATCGGCAGTTCTTTTGTGGGATCGGGCCTGGGAGTAGCTATTGTATTTGGTTTAGCCTGGATGATCCCCGGTGGCCTTGCTCCTGTTCGTATGGCTATTCTGGGAACGATCATCGGCACGTTTTTAAGTAGCCTATCGGCCATTCTTTCCATTTATTTTAATGTATCGCAAAATGTAAGCTTCTGGTTTAATGCCCGTCTGCACCAGATGGACCCTGGAATTATTCAACTGGCCATTCCTTTTGCCATTGTGGGAATTGTGGGAGCGATGCTGCTAGCAAAGCCCATTACACTGCTGTCGCTGGGCGATGAAGTCGCCACAGGCCTGGGACAACGGACACTGCCAATCAAGCTGGGGGCCATGCTCTGCGTTGCATTGCTGACGGGTGTTTCTGTAGCGCTGGCAGGAAAAATTGCTTTTGTGGGCTTATTGATTCCGCACATCACCCGATATCTAATCGGAGTAGATTACCGTTGGGTCATTCCATGCTCTGGTTTGATCGGTGGCGTTTTTTTGGGCATGTCGGATGTGTTGAGCCGTTTTCTTAATTATCCGTTTGAAACGCCCATTGGTGTGGTTACCTCGGTCATTGGCATCCCTTTCTTTCTGTATTTAATACGCAGAAAAGGAGGGGGAGAGCATGCGTAAAATCAGTGCGATGCAGCTAGGGCTCGTTCTGACAGGCGGAGCTGTGCTCATTTTAGCGGCCTCCTATATTAGTCTGACCCATGGAGAGTTCGACATGACCCTTCAGGAAGTGGTTCAGACACTGTTCCGTATCAACCCTACTCCGCAGATGGATTTGGTTATTTTTGATTTTCGGCTACCGCGTATTGTGATTGCGGCCTTGGTCGGTCTGGGGCTTGGGATTGCTGGAGCAGCGGTACAGGGGGTTACGCGGAACGGCTTGGCCGATCCCGGTATTTTAGGCATTAATGCAGGTGCGGGGGCGGCAATCGTTATATTCATGTTCTTTTACCAAGGACAAATGGAGACGACAGGCTGGACTACTGCGCTGGCTATGCCTTTTTTTGGCCTGATTGGAGGTTTGGTAGCTGCGCTGCTAATCTATTTATTTGCTTGGAAAGCAGGGCGTCTTGATCCGCAGCGTCTGCTGCTCGTGGGTATCGCGATTGGCTCCGGCTTCGGTTCCTTGACCTTATATCTGTCGCTGAAGATGAAAGCCTCGGATTTTGAAATGGCGACAGTATGGATGTCTGGAAGCATTTGGAGTGCTGATTGGAAGCTGGTTGCCGCCGTCATTCCTTGGCTGGTCATTTTAATCCCCGTCATTTGGCTAAAATCGTATGTTCTGGATCTATTTCAATTGCATGAAAATACGGCCAGAAGTCTCGGCGTTGCGACCGAAAAGGAAAAGTCTATTCTTTTGCTGTCCAGCATTGGACTGGTAAGTGCCTGTGTGTCTGTTTCGGGGGGGATTGGCTTTGTAGGTTTATTGTCCCCTCATATTGCCAGAAGGCTAGTTGGACTTCATCATCGTTTTGTTATTCCCGTATGCGGCATGGTCGGTATGGTGCTGGTGCTGTTGTCTGATTTTGTTGCCAAAACGGTGGTTGCGCCTGCGGAAATTCCTGTTGGACTGATAATTGCGGTGATCGGGGTCCCTTATTTTGTAGTCTTGCTCATGAAAAAAACGGCCTGATTTGATTAAAATTAAGGTTCCAAAGGAGGTTATCCCCATCAAAAACCAATTTATCCGAAGTCATGGTTCCAGCGATGCTGACGCACTTGTGTACATTCCCCGCAGTCAGCATCGAGTGATGCGCTCACGCATTGAAAACCGTGAATATCACATTTTTATATCCATCCCTACCGAGGAACCTCCTGTATCCGGTTATCCAATTATTTATGTGCTGGATGCCAATTCTGTTTTTGGAACCATGGTGGAAGCGGTGCGTGTTCAGGGCAGACGGCCTGATAAAACGGGCGTTGTTCCAGCTATCGTTGTCGGTATAGGTTACCCGACTGAGGCACCGTTCCATCCTTCACGATATTACGATCTTACACTGCCAGGGACGGCAGTAGAGCTTCCTGTGAGACCAAACGGAGAAGCATCTATTGAAAGCGGGGGAGCAGAGAGTTTCCTGTCATTTATTGAAGATGAGCTAAAGCCTGAGGTGGAGCGTGATTTTCACATCGACCGCAGCCGGCAGACGATCTTCGGTCATTCATTGGGGGGCCTGTTCGTATTACATACCCTGTTTACAAGACCCGACTCTTTTCAGGTCTATGTGGCGGGAAGTCCCTCTATTCACTGGGGCGGGAGGGCCATTATGGAGGAAGAAAAACACTTTTTAGCCTCCACAGCTCAGGAGCAGCGGAACAAAAGGCTATTGATTGCGGTGGGTGAGCTGGAAGCAGGACATTCAAGTGGTATGCAGGAGAAGGCCAAGGAGCTTGCCGAGCGTTTAACAAATGTGAATGATTCGGGCTTGCATGTAGAATTCCGTGAATTTGCAGATGAAGGCCATATATCCGTGTTGCCAGTACTGGTGAGCAGAGCCGTTCGTTTTGCTTCGGTTTGTTACTAAAACTATAAAAAGGATCAAAAAACGAAGATATTTAAAGGAATATAGAGTATAAAAAGGGATAAAATTCAAGAAACCTTCTCCGATGTTGCCAGGAGAGGGTTTTTTGAATTGATAATTTGCTTGAATGTATAAATATGGGCTAAAACAGACGATTTTCAACATTGACTGTAATTGATGGTTTAGTTATCATATTTTGTAACTTCTTATTGATAATGATTATCATTATTAATGTTTTGAATTTAAATTGAATGATGATTACAGCAGGAACTGGGCATTAAACTGCTTCTTTTGGTTTCGCTGGAAAGGATGGAATGAACATGAGTGATGACGGAATACAGGGGAAGGTAGCTCTGGTTACAGGTGCTGCCCAAGGTATCGGTGCTGCTGTAGCGCGTTCTCTGGCCGAATTAGGAGCAGTCATTGCCGCTGTAGACCAGAACGCAGAAGGTGTGAGCAGGCTTGTGGACGAGCTGGTGCGTGACGGCTATCGTGCAACGGCATGTCCCGTCGATGTCAGCCATCGTGCGGCTGTCGACGAGACGGTGGAACAGATTGAGCATCATCTCGGGCCAGTCGGCATTTTGGTGAATGTTGCGGGTGTGCTACGAATTGGGCAAGTAGACACGCTCCGTGACAGCGACTGGACGGAAACCTTTGCTGTAAACACAAACGGTGTCTTTTACATATCCCGGGCTGTGGTGAAGCATATGATTCCCCGGAAATCGGGTTCGATTGTCACGGTGGGTTCCAATGCGGGAGCTGTACCTCGTATGTATATGGCAGCTTATGCAGCTTCAAAGGCCGCTTCGGCGATGTTTACCAAATGTTTGGGATTGGAGGTTGCCTGCCATCACATTCGCTGTAATGTGGTGTCCCCAGGCTCTACGGAGACAGAAATGCAGCGGTCCCTGTGGTCTGATGAGAGTGGTGCACAAGCAGCTATTGACGGATCGCCGAACGCTTATAAGGTTGGCATTCCACTGCAAAGGCTGGCTGATCCGGCAGATATCGCGGCTGCTGTTGTTTTTCTTGCTTCGAACAAGTCACGTCATATAACGATGCATGATTTGCGAATTGATGGCGGCGCTACGTTAGGTGTCTGATTGGAATTGGAATGTAGCATTTTTGTATGGAAATAGATAATGGCAATTGTGACAGAAAACAATTGAAAAGGGGGCAATTAACGTATGAAATCCAATACTGCGCTTGAAGTGCAAGCGACTCAGTTGCTAAAAGATTACAAGCCAGGCTCTTCCTTCTTTTTTGCGTCACCTAGCCGGACCTTACTGGCTCAAGGTACGTTGGGAGCATTGCCGCATGGGGATGCAAGCGATACGGGGGGCGGATTGGCCGAGCGCGTAGCCACGCTGCTCGAGAGTGTGCGTCAGTCCTATGGTGGACACCCGATTGTGGTGGGCGCTATTCCCTTTGATGATTCACGGGCAGCACAGCTTCTGGTTCCGGCAGAGACTCGATGGGCGGGGCCGCTTCATTCTGACTCTACGAACTGGCACACCGAGAATTGGAAAGATGCCGGTTCAGCGAACGCTGCCAGCAGTGTGAACCCGACGAAGCTTGGGCAGGCACCGGACTACGGTATTCGTTCCGTGCCCGAACCGTCGGAGTTTGTACAGGGGGTGGAACAGGCCCTGAAATATATTGCGTCCGGGGAGCTGAGCAAAATCGTGCTGTCCAGAACACTACAGCTGGATACTTCGGAACAGGTTGATATTCCCGGTTATTTGCATAATTTAGCCAGACATAATACCAAGGGCTATACCTTCGCTGTTGATTTACCCGCTTTGGAGGCGAAAGAAGTAGATTCAGACAGAGATGTTGTTGGTGTGGAACGGCGAACGCTGATTGGAGCCAGCCCCGAGCTGCTCGTTTCCCGTGAAGGATTGCATCTGACGGTTAATCCGCTGGCTGGCTCTGCTCCTCGCAGTGATGATCCTGTCGAAGATAAGCTGCGGGCGGCGGCATTGCTGGAATCAGTCAAGGACCGGCATGAGCACGCGGTAGTCGTTGAAGCGGTGGCCTTGGCACTTAGACCGCTATGTCGGAGACTGGATGTGCCGCAGGAGCCTTCGCTGATACAAACAGAGACGATGTGGCATCTTTCGACTGAAATTACGGGGGAATTGGCGGATTTGGCGGTTTCATCTCTGGCCGTTGCCCTGGCGCTGCATCCTACGCCAGCCGTATGCGGTTCGCCTACAGAGCAGGCCAAAAAGGTTATCCGAGATATCGAATCGTTTGATCGGGGCTTTTACACGGGGATTGTTGGATGGTGTGATGCAGCCGGAGATGGAGAATGGGTGGTTACTATCCGTTGTGCAGAAGCTGAACAGCATTCCTTGCGTTTGTTTGCAGGGGCAGGCATTGTGGCGGCTTCAAAACCGGAAGACGAGCTGGCGGAAACAGCAGCCAAGTTTGGAACCATGCTTCAGGCATTGGGACTGAAGTATGAATAAAGAGAACGATACAGAAAAAGGAGGAATATCATGATGTTGCCCGGATGCCCTACATGGCCGCAGGAATTTGCCGAGCGTTACCGGAAGGCAGGCTACTGGGAGGGAATGACCTTTGGAGAAATGTTGCGGGAGCGTGCAGTATCGCAAGGTGACCGGACGGCAGTGACGGACGGTCAAAAAAGTACAAGCTACCGTGAATTGGACGAAAAAGTAAATCAGCTGGCAGCTGGATTTTACCAATTGGGAATTAGACAGGCGGATCGGGTCATCGTTCAGTTACCGAATATCGTGGAGTTTTTTGATGTATGTTTTGCGCTGTTCAGATTGGGGGCGTTACCCATATTCTCGCTTCCGGCTCATCGAAGTAGCGAGATTGCCTATTTCGGTGAATTTTCCGAGGCGGTCGCTTATATCATTCCAGATGTATATTCGGGCTTTGATTATCGTGGGCTGGCCAGAGAGGTACAAGCCAGAGTGGCAACTATGCGTCATGTCATTGTCGTGGGCAAGCCGCAGGAATTTACGGGTCTATCCGGATTGTATATCCAACCCGATCAGTCGTTACCCCAGGTGCTTTCGGGAAATATTGCCTTTCTCCAGCTTTCCGGTGGGAGTACAGGCTTGCCCAAGCTGATTCCAAGGACACACGATGATTATATTTACAGTCTGCGGGGCAGTGTTGAAATATGTGGTCTGGATGAAAATAGCGTGTATTTAGCCGCGCTCCCCATGGCTCACAATTACCCGCTCAGTTCCCCGGGTGTCTTCGGAACCTTGTATGCGGGAGGCAAAATTGTACTTGCGCCTACGCCGAGTCCAGATGACGCCTTTCCATTGATTGAACAGGAGCAGGTGACGATTACTGCTTTGGTCCCGCCGCTTGCGCTGGTATGGCTTGATAGTGCTTCGTCGAGAAGCTGTGATTTATCCAGTCTTCAGGTGCTTCAAGTAGGGGGAGCCAAATTCAGTGAGGAGGCTGCTCGGCGGATAAAGCCGGAACTGGGGTGTACCCTGCAACAGGTGTTTGGCATGGCGGAGGGGCTGGTCAATTATACCAGACTGGATGATCCAGAGGATATCATTGTAGCAACTCAGGGACGTCCCATTTCAATCGACGATGAAATTAAAATATTGGATGATGAGGACAAGGAAGTGGCACCGGGAGAGGTGGGCCATTTGCTTACACGCGGGCCTTACACAATTCGGGGTTATTATAAGGCGGATCAGCATAATGAAAGAGCATTTACGCGGGATGGATTTTATCGTACGGGCGATTTGGTGAGGTGGAGTCCCGATGGCAATTTGATTGTGGAAGGCCGAGCCAAGGATCAAATTAACCGGGGCGGGGAGAAGGTGGCGGCTGAGGAGATTGAAAATCATTTGCTGGCCCATCCCGGTGTGCATGATGCAGCGATTGTAGCCATGCCTGACGAATATTTGGGTGAACGCTCCTGCGCTTTTATTATCCCGTATGAGATGGTACCGACCGTGACGGAGTTGAAGAAATTTCTGCGTGAACGTGGTTTGGCGGCTTACAAAATTCCTGACAGAATTGAGTTTATATCAGCGTTTCCACAGACCAGTGTAGGCAAGGTTAGTAAAAAAGCATTGCGGGAAATGATTACACAGCAGATATCATCTGCACCTGAACTACATTGAGACATAACGATGAGCAAGAACACATAAAGCAAGAAAAATACGTGGAATGAATCGAAAAATGAAAGGAAGCGATATGATGGCTATTCCTCCAATTTCAGCTTATCCGATGCCCAATGCTTCGGATTTGCCCCAAAATAAAGTGGCATGGCGGCCTGATCCCAGACGTGCAGTGCTGTTGATTCATGATATGCAGCAATATTTTGTTACCGCTTTTGAGGCTGGACAATCTCCGGTCAAGGAGTTGATCGCTAACATCCAGCTGTTGAAAAGCCACTGCCAGCAGCTTGGGATACCTGTAATCTATTCGGCGCAGCCGGGAGGTCAGGCTCCAGAGAAAAGGGGGCTACAGCAGGACTTTTGGGGCAAGGGGATGGATGATGGACCTGTTCAAAAGGAGATTGTGAAGGAGCTTGCCCCTTCGGATCAGGATATTGTCTTGACGAAATGGAGGTATAGCGCATTTCAAAAAACCAATTTAGACGATATATTGCGGCAATATGATCGCGATCAGATCATGATTACCGGTATTTACGCACATATTGGTTGTCTAATGACCGCGACCGAGGCATTTATGAAGGATATACAGCCTTTTTTTGTAGCTGACGCCTTGGGGGACTTTTCACTGGAATACCACAAAATGGCCCTGACTTACGCTGCCGAGCGTTGCGCAGTTACGATGCTGACTGCCCCCTTGATTGACGAGTTGGAGACTACGAAGGGGTCAGCAACGGAAGGTGCTCAGGTGCAAAGTGGAAATATGGCTGTAGCTCAGACAGGCTTAGCTGACCAGAAGCCTGGTGAAAGAGAAAGCGAGGCAGAGACTTCAAAGTCAGCAATGGCTGAAAAGGAGGTGACTGCGGCTCCGCAGTTAACTGAACAATTGGTACGTGAGCAGGTCGCAGGATTGCTTCATGAATCGCCGGAAGGATTGGCTGCCCACGATAATCTAATGGATAGGGGACTGGATTCGATTCGTATGATGAGTCTTGTGGAAAAATGGCGTCGCTACGGGGCAAAGGTGACGTTCGTGGAGTTGGCTGAACGTCCGACACTTGCTGATTGGTGGAAGCTATTGTCTTCGCGAACTAGGGGGTCAATACCTAATTTAGACTATTTTTCCCTTTAAAGGAGGGTTTGTGTATGCTCAAGCATCAGGATATTCGTCTTCCTTTGTCGGGAGCGCAAGCGGGTATTTGGTTTGCCCAACAGATGGATTTGCAAAATCCGGCCTATAATACCGGTGAATACATTGAAATTCACGGGCCAGTCGATCCCATTTGCTTTAAGGAAGCACTTCGCCGCACGATGGCAGAGGCTGAATCACTGCATTTGCGGTTCGGAGAGGATGAGGATGGACCCTGGCAGGTGATTCAGCCTTCGGGGAAATGGACGCTGCACCAAATAGATGTGAGCGCAGCTCCTGATCCTCGTAAAGCTGCTGAAGTCTGGATGAGGGATGATTTGCTCAAGCCGATTGATCTTACCCAAGGGCCGCTGTTTACACAGGCATTGTTCCGGGCAGGTCATAATCAATTTTTCTGGTATCAGCGTGTTCATCATATTGCATTGGATGGCTTTGGCTTTTCGCTCATAGCGCAGCGGGTGGCTCAACTGTACACATCTTTAGCGGAAGGCCGCTTGGACGAAGAGAGCCGCTTTCCGCGGTTTAGTCAACTATTGGAGGAAGATTCGGTCTATCGCGCCTCGGAGAAGTTTGGGCAGGAGCGTGAATTTTGGATCAAACGCTTTGCCGATGGATTCGAGGTGGTCAGTCTGGGAGACCATGCGACGAGAAACTCTAAACATGTAACTTCGAAAGAAGTGATGGCTGGAGGTTTTGTACGCGATACAGCCTATGTCACCTCTGCGGAGCGTGAATGTCTTCGGATGGCTGCGGAACGTCTCAAGGTGAGCTGGCCGGATTTAATCTTGGCGGCAATGGCTATTTATATTCACAGGCTCACAGGTGCACAAGACGTTATACTTGGTTTGCCGATGATGAACCGATTAGGCTCAGCCTCGCTCCGTGTGCCGGGTATGGTGATGAATTTGCTGCCGCTGCGTTTGTCGATTCAGCCAGGAATGAAGGTAGCCACATTGCTCCGCAAATTGGTACAGGAGCTGGT
This sequence comes from Paenibacillus sp. TY11, assembly GCF_059772165.1. Taxonomy (NCBI): domain Bacteria; kingdom Bacillati; phylum Bacillota; class Bacilli; order Caryophanales; family Paenibacillaceae; genus Paenibacillus; species Paenibacillus sp. TY11. The sequence continues at coordinate 108,293 of NZ_JCBAIQ010000008.1, forward strand.
TGAGATACGGCGTCATGCAAAATACAGGCATGAGGAGCTACGGCGTGATCTGCGCTTGCTTAGTGAAAACAGGAGATTGTTCGGTCCATTGGTCAATATTATGCCGTTTGACTATGAACTGAATTTTAACGGTTCTCGCGGAACTACACATAACTTGTCGGCAGGCCCGGTTGATGATCTGTCCTTGAATGTCTATGACAGGTCGGACGGATCTGGATTGCGCATAGATTGGGATGCCAACCCTGCTATGTATAGCAAACGGGAAATAGAAGAGCATCAACAGCGTTTCTTGCAGTTACTTACAAAGGTCGCAGCTTCGGAACCAGAACAGCCGATTGGACAAATCGACCTTCTGCTGCCTGCGGAGCGTCAGCTTATACTGGAGGGCTGGAATCGTTCTTCCAGTCCGATGCCAGTCGCTTCCTTACAGGAAATGCTCCAGCTACAGGCGGAACTTAGACCTGATGCTGTGGCTGTAGAATGTGGCAACGACATGGTACTTAGCTATAAGGAGCTGAATAAGCGGGCGAACCGATTGGCCCATTGGCTGATTGCTCATGGGACAGGACCTGAGCAGGCCGTTGCCCTGATGCTCCCACGCTCCGTCAACATGGTTATAGGGATGCTGGCTGTGCTTAAAACGGGTGCGGCTTATGTTCCACTGGACCCTGATTATCCGCAGGATCGTGTTGCTTATGTGCTGGAGCAAGCGTCTCCGGTCTGCATTTTAACCAATGCTCAGGTAGCGGATCGCATTCCGACAGACATTTCTGTGCCACGTATGCTTTTGGATGGAGGAAGCGCCAAAGAGGATTTGATAGCCGTTTTGAACGGACATAATCATGAATTATCCGCCTACCCTGATACGAATCCTACGGATCGTGAACGTGTTCAGCCTCTATCCACGGACCATCCTGCGTATATTATTTATACCTCTGGTTCAACGGGCAAGCCGAAGGGAGTTGTTATTACTTTCAAGAGCCTGACGAATTTTTTGCTCGCCATGCAGGATCAATTCACGTTGTGTGAGCAGGATCGACTGCTGGCGGTTACGACGATATCCTTTGATATCTCCGGGCTGGAAATCTATTTGCCCTTGCTGAATGGTGCGCAACTGATTATTGCCCGGAAAGAAACCGTTCAGGAGCCTTCTGCTTTGGCCGAGCTGATTAACTGTTCACAGCCTACCCTGATGCAGGCGACTCCTACGCTGTGGCATGTGCTGGCAACGGAACATGCAGAAGCTATTCGGGGTTTGCGGGTACTGGTTGGAGGCGAGGCTCTGCCAGAGGAATTGCTGCATACACTCCAACGTCTGGATTGCCGCATTACGAATCTGTATGGTCCCACCGAAACGACAATTTGGTCTACCGCAGCTTCCATCGAAAAAGGGGACACGGGAACACCAGCTATCGGCAGACCTATCCGCAATACGCAGGTGTATGTGCTTGACGGTAGTCTTCAGGCAGTTCCGACAGGGGTAACAGGGGACCTGTACATTGCCGGGGATGGGCTGGCACGGGGATATTACGGCCGTCCGGATTTGACAGCGGAGCGTTTTGTAGCCAATCCGTTTGGTCCTCCGGGGAGCCGCATGTATCGGACTGGAGATTTGGCCCGCTGGAGGTTGGACGGATCTCTTGAATACGGAGGGCGTGCGGACCACCAGATTAAAATTCGCGGCTTCCGCGTAGAACTGGGTGAAATTGAAGCTGTTTTGGCGCGGCATTCCGATGTAGCTCAGGTTTCTGTGATTGTCCGTGAGGACCGAGAGGGCGATCAGCGGCTGGTTGCCTATATCGTACCGATCGCTGCTACAACAACGTCGGTGCTAACCGGAGCCGAGACAGAGACTATTCAGCAGAAGCCGGGTAGGCCATCGGAACAAAGCGAGCAATCCGAACAAAAGGCACCTGCCGAACCTGTTGGATATCAAAGTATAAGAGAGGGCTTGGGCTCATCGCCTCATCGTTTGCATTCACTGGCGTTACGTGAATATGCCGCTGCGAGTCTGCCCGAATATATGATACCCTCAGCGTTTGTGATGCTGGAGGCCTTGCCGCTCATGCCCAATGGCAAGCTGGACCGTAAGGCATTGCCTGCTCCTGTTATGGATAAGGTTCTCCACGTTCGTACTCCCAGAACACCGCAGGAAGCCATGCTGTGTGACCTGTTCGCAGAAGTGCTGGCACTACCGCAAGTTGGCATTGATGACAGTTTCTTTGATCTGGGCGGTCACTCGCTGCTTGGCGCACGCTTGATGGCCCGAATCCGGGAGATATTCGGGGTAGAGCTGAATATGGGCAGCCTGTTTGAAACTCCTACGGTTGCCAGTTTTGCGGAACGACTGGATCAAGGGCAGAGCTTAAGGCCCTCATTGCTTCCGGCCGTACGTCCACAACGTATTCCCCTCTCCTTCGCCCAGAGCCGATTATGGTTCCTGCATCGGATGGAGGGACCAAGCCCTACATATAATATTCCACTCGTTATCCGTATGTCGGGGGATGTAAATGTGGAAGCACTTCAAGCCGCCTTGGGAGACGTCGTGGCCCGCCATGAGACGCTGCGTACGATTTTTCCAGATGTGCAAGGTGTATCGCAGCAGGTCATTTTGAAAACACAGCAAGCCGGGCCTCTACTGCGTGTGACGAAAATCTGTGAGGCAGATCTGCCACACTTACTTGCAGAAGGGTCCCGTTACTGCTTTGATCTTGCAGTGGAGCCGGCTTTGCGAACGGAGCTGTTCACGCTGTCTGCTGACCAGCATGTGCTGCTCGTGCTGCTGCACCATATTGCCGGAGATGGCTGGTCGCTAAATGCACTCACAAGTGATTTGGCTACAGCCTATGCTGCGCACATCGAGCATTATGCACATGCGGAACAATCCGGGCAGCCTGAAACTATAACACCGGTGTTGCCAAAGCTGCCTGTACAATATGCGGATTATGCGCTATGGCAGCAGGAGCTGCTTGGCAAGGAGAACGAAACTGGCAGTCTGATGAACAAGCAGCTTGCTTATTGGCACAATGCATTGAAAGGTCTGCCGGATCAAATAGACCTGCCTACAGACTATCCACGCCCTTCCGAGGCGAGCTACCGGGGGGATACCGTTGTATTACGCATCGCTCCCGAATTGCATGAGCAGTTACTGCGTTTGAGTCGTGAAAGTCGGGCCAGCCTGTTTATGGTGATGCAGGCCGGGTTGGCTGCATTGCTAACCCGATTGGGAGCAGGGACGGATATCCCGGTGGGTAGTCCGATAGCGGGACGAAATGCAGAGGGACTGGATCAACTCGTGGGCTTGTTTATCAATACGCTGGTGCTTCGTATCGATACATCGGACGACCCTACTTTCCGTGAGCTGTTGGAACGGGTCCGTCGTACTTGTCTGGATGCGTATGAACATCAGGATGTACCCTTCGAGCGGCTTGTAGAGATGTTGAACCCTACACGCTCCAGATCTAGACATCCATTGTTTCAGGTTATGCTTGCTTTACAAAACACCCCTGATCCTGAATTGCTATTGCCGGGTGTGGAGACTCAGCTGCAATTGGCCAGCGTGGGTGCAGCGAAATTTGATCTGACGGTGGAACTGCGCGAATGTCGGACCACAGACGGGCGGCCTGATGGAATCGAAGGATGGATCGAATACAATACCGATTTATTTAAAAGGGAAACGATAGAGGCTATGAAGGTACGGCTGGAGCGGCTATTGGTGGCTGCGGTGGCTAATACAGAACAACCGATAGGGGCCCTGGATATTTTGGGACCAGAGGAACGACACGAAATTCTCGTGAAGTGGAACGGTGACACGAACGCGAGCACTTGTCTTAACCAAGCGTCTACCTCGAGCTTGCCTGTTTTATTCGAGCAACAGGCTGCGCGTACCCCGGGGGCTGTTGCAGTTTCATACAAAGGTAACCAGCTAAGTTATGAGGAATTGAACGTGCGTGCCAATCGACTGGCGCATCTGCTAATAGCGCGTGGTGCAGGTCCAGATCGCATTGTGGCGCTGGCGCTTCCCCGGTCATTGGATATGATTATTGCGTTGCTGGCTGTGCTTAAATCGGGAGCCGCCTACTTGCCGCTAGATCCTGATTATCCGACAGACCGTCTCGCTTATATGCTGGAGGATGCTTCACCTGCTCTGATGATTACCAGCATTCACGTGACAATATCCTCAATTCCGTTCACAAGCACGGTGTTCCCGGTTGTATTGGAGGATCCTCAGATAAATAAGGAGCTGAAGTCATATCCCGATCGGAACCCGGTGGATGCAGACCGTCTGAAACCTTTGTTGCAGCTTCATCCTGCCTATATTATTTATACGTCCGGTTCTACCGGAAAACCAAAGGGTGTAGTTATTCCCCATCAAAATGTCGCGCGTTTGTTCGATTCGACGCAGCACTGGTTTCATTTTGGTCCGTCGGATGTATGGACTCTATTCCACTCCTATGCGTTTGATTTTTCAGTATGGGAAATTTGGGGACCGTTGCTTTATGGAGGTCGTCTTGTCATTGTGCCGTATACTGTCAGTCGTTCTCCGGAGCAATTCCTGCAATTGCTGGCGGACGAGGGCGTAACGGTGCTCAATCAGACACCTTCGGCTTTTTATCAATTGATGCAGGCTGATCTTGAACAGCCTGTCCTTTCGCAAAAGCTGGCGTTGCGCTATGTGGTATTTGGTGGCGAGGCCCTGGAGCTGGGTCGGCTGACTGCATGGTATGAGCGTCATGCAGACGATGCTCCTACCTTGGTGAATATGTATGGGATTACGGAGACGACTGTACATGTCAGCTACATCGCATTGGACCGTGATATGGTGGCTGTAAAAGCGAACAGTCTGATTGGGCGTCCCATCCCCGATCTACGAGTGTATGTGCTGGATCATCGATTTCAGCCTGTTCCGCCGGGTGTAACAGGTGATTTATATGTCGCCGGTGCTGGATTGGCACAAGGCTATTTGGGAAGACCCGCTTTGACGGCAGAGCGTTTTGTAGCCGATCCGTACGGTATACCGGGGAGCCGGATGTATCGGACAGGTGATTTGGCCCGCTGGCGGTCTGACGGCTCGCTGGAGTATGCCGGACGTGCTGACCAGCAGGTCAAAATACGTGGCTTTCGCATTGAGCCGGGAGAAATTGAGGCGGTGCTGGTTCGGCATGATGATGTGGCTCAGGCAGCGGTCATTGTCCGCGAAGATCAGCCGGGGGACAAACGACTCGTCGCCTATATTGTCCCTGCACCCGGTGGTGAACCGGAAGCGTCCAGACTCCGATTGCATGCAGGAGTCAGCTTGCCTGATTATATGATACCGTCAGCTTTTGTCGCGGTATCCAATCTCCCGCTTACACCTAACGGCAAGCTGGATCGTAAAGCATTACCTGCTCCCATGCAGATGGCTGCGGGTGGAGGAAGAGGACCGCGAACGCCACAGGAGGAAATCCTGTGTGATTTGTTTGCCGAGACGCTTGGCATGGAGCGAATCAGTATAGATGATGGCTTTTTTGATCTGGGCGGTCATTCATTGCTGGCTGTGAAGCTGATTAGTAGAATCCGCGAGGCCTTGGGTATCGAGTTGGGCATTGGCAACCTTTTTGGAACGCCAACAGTGGCTGGCCTAGCCGAGCAGTTGAACGTAGGTGCCAGTCAAGGGGCTTTGGACGTTTTGCTTCCTTTGCGGGCAAGCGGAGTGCAAGCTCCGTTGTTCTGTGTACACCCGGCAGGTGGATTAAGCTGGTGTTATGCGGGCTTGATCCAATCCATGGGCAAGGATTTTCCTATTTATGGATTACAGGCTCGCGGGATCGCCCGACAGGAGGAATTGCCGCAGACGCTGGATGATATGGCAGCCGATTATATTCGTCATATTCGTACTGTTCAGCCCAAAGGACCGTATCACCTGTTGGGATGGTCTTTGGGAGGGAATGTAGCTCATGCAATAGCGACACAGCTTCAATACGAAGGAGAGACGATTGCGATTCTGACGATGCTGGATTCCTACCCAAGCAACCATTTGCCGCTGCGGGGAGGACCAGATGAGGAGGAAGCGCTAATCGCTCTGCTGGCTCTGGGTGGTTATGACCCGGATAGTCTGAATGATGAGCCTTTGCGGCTTTCCACCGCCCTGCATATCTTGCGAAGCGATGGGAGCGCCTTGGCCAGCCTCAGCGAGGAGACGATTTTAAACCTCAAGGATACTTATGTAAATTCTGTGCGTATCTTGGGGGAGTATGTTCCAAGACGGTATAAAGGCGATATTTTATTTTTCCGCTCTACAATTATCCCGGATTGGTTTGAACCGATTGCTCCGGAGACCTGGCTTCCCTATATTGATGGACAGCTAGAGCAGCATGAACTGGATTGCCGCCATAAGGATCTGTGCCAGCCGGGACCTTTGGCTCATATTGGACAACTGCTTGCAGCAAAACTGCAGGCTTTCTAAGTCAAATTACATCACAATCGAAAGGAGGAAAACAAATCATGGTTAACCCTTTTGAGCAGAATGAAGGTGGTTATTTAGTGCTTATGAATGGAGAAGGACAATATTCACTCTGGCCTAATTTCCAGCATGTACCGGCTGGATGGGAGGTCGTTCACCAGACAGACAGCCGTGAGGCATGTATGGATTATATAAGCACACATTGGACAGATATGAGACCAGATTCCTTGCGTCCCAAGGCTGATGCAGTTCGTCGCTAATCCGGGGAGTTCATCATACTTTATACAACTACACAACTGTTGTTCATTATATGGCCCGTGAAATAATGCCCAATATAGGACAGGCAGTGAAACGAATCAGGCTGTTTCCTCTAACCGAGCGTATCGGAGGGGAAGCGGCCTCTTTTTTTTATAAATGTCATATTGATATTATCGAAAATGTGTGTTATTTTATTGTTAATAACAAAATGATAATAACAAAATATTATAAACTATAAGAAAAGCGAGGAAGCGACTATGTTTGGATTTAATTTTGTTAAATTTCAGCCCAGTGAATATGTGATGAAGGTGAAGAACGGTAAGGTGGTCCGTGAGGGTGTCGGGTTATCTTTTTATTATTACGCTCCAACCACCTCGGTCGTCGTCGTGCCTGTCTCTTCCATTGATGTACCGTTCATGTTTGAGGACATGACGAATGATTTTCAGGCGGTGACGGTGCAGGGGCAACTGACTTATCGGATTGTGGATTACCGCAGAACGACTCAAATTTTAAACTATACGTATGACCTGAAGGAACGCCGCTACATTTCGGATGATCCGGGCAAGCTGGCCCAACGGGTGATTAACATCGCAAAGGTACTTACCAAAAAGTATTTGGAACGTGTCCCACTCAAAGAAGCTGTTCAGTCCAGTGAACGTTTGGCGCAAAATATGACGAAGGATATTGCTCAGCATACGGAAATGGAAAAGCTCGGCATTGAGGTCATGGGGCTGTCGATTTTGGCGATTTTACCCAATAAGGAGACGATGAGAGCGTTGGAGGCTCAAGCAAGGGAAGAGATTCTTCGCAACGCGGATCACGCTTTGTATGAGCGTCGTAATTCATCTATTGAGCAGGAGCGGCGTGTGAAGGAAAACGAGCTGAACACCGAAATTGCAGTGGAGACAAAAAAGAAGCAAATTCGCGAAACTCAACTCGATGCCGAGCGTTCTGTGAAGCAAAAGCAAAGCGAGATGAAGGAGGAACAGTTGCGCTTTGACACGGCTTTGGAGGAGAAAAAACGCGAGCTGATTGAGCTGACCGTAACGAATAAAAAGGCGGAAGCCGATGCCAAAGCCTATGAGCTGACAGCAGTGATGAAATCGTTGCAGGATGTCGAGCCCAACGTACTTCAAGCTATGGCCAATATGGATATGAGCCCGGATAAGCTGATTGCGATTGCATTTCAGGAGCTTGCAGAAAATGCAGGGAAAATCGGCCAGCTGAATATTACGCCGGATCTGCTGCAGGGTCTCATGTCAGATACGGGAGCAAGCGGATAATCAGCAGGATCGAGAGGGTCTGGAGGAAGAACACGATGAGTAGCCGAATGACAGAGCAGAAGATCATTTTGGTGAAGCGTAAAACGCGACTGGAGGAACTGATTGTCCGATACAACACGGTGCAGCAGGCTCGCTTCTTTATGGAACGGTTGGGTGCGGATTTCAGTGATTATGTGCTGGAGGATGAGAATTACCGCAGGGCGGTGGCGACGGCAACGTCAGAGTTAACGGCCTTGGGTCGAGTTCAGATTGTGGAGCGGGAGCATGTGCCGAACTTTATTTTTGGTGAGCAGGATACGGTGGTGGTGCTGGGTCAGGATGGGCTGGTAGCCAACACGTTAAAATATTTGACCGAACAGCCGCTAATCGGCGTGAATCCGGACCCATTGCGCTGGGACGGAGTATTACTGCCGTTTACCGTATCTGACCTGCGCTGGGTGGTGCCGGATGTGTTCGTGCATAGACGGCCGATTAAGGAAGTTACGTTGGCTAAGGCCCAACTGAATGATGGCCAATCCTTATATGCTGTAAACGATTTGTTCATTGGGCGCAAAACTCATGTCTCCGCGAGATATGAGTTGAGGCTGGAGGATCAGGTAGAGCAGCAATCATCCAGCGGCATTATCGTTTCAACCGGACTGGGAGCGACGGGCTGGCTGACCAGCGTGCTTGCCGGAGCGGCCGGGATTGTCGGCAGTGCTACTCGGCATCCGATTTCGCTGACTCCAGACCACCTGATGCCCGGTACAGCCTTCAGTCAAGAAGTGGCGGCAGAAGGACTTAGCCATGATCATCGCGCAACTTGGAGTTCGCCATCACTTTATTTTACGGTGAGAGAACCGTTCCCCAGTCGGACCACCGCTGCGAACCTCGTGTTTGGTCAGGTAGCAGCCGAAAAACCGCTACGGATTGCATCGCAGATGCCGGAAAATGGAGTTATTTTCAGTGATGGAGTGGAAAGCGACTTTCTGGAGTTTAATGCTGGCATTGAGGCGACTATTGGACCGGCGGAGAAAAAAGGGCATCTGGTCGTGTAGAGGTTTGTACAGGACGGCAATGGGTAATTATGAGTAAGGTACAACCATCAGATGAAATTAAAAAGGAGGAGTCAACATGAGCGACCACACTCAAGACGAAGCGAAAATCCGCAACAAGAAGGACGAGGACGGAGATTCCTTGATGGAGAAAACGAAGCTGGAAAATGGCGTAGATATCGAGCCTGAGGCTGATGAATGGATTGCGAAGCCCTCACCAGTATCATACGATGATACGAAATCCTCTTCGAAGAAATAAGGCTCTTGCGTCCAAATAGAGCAGTTATGCAAAGACAGATGATCCTTAATCAGGTCATCTGTCTTTTTTACATATATTAATTGAATCTGGAATATACCTTCCATACTAGCTCACGGCGGCTGCTTACATCTGTTTTCAAGAAAATCGCCTTCAGATGATCCTGCACCGTGTAGGCAGAAATATGAAGTGTGCTTGCCAGCTCCTTTGTGGAAAAGCCTTGAACAATGAGCTGGACAATCTGTCTCTCTCGTTCGGACCATGAGTACACCTCGGCCATAAGCGGTAGCATGTCGGTTGCTTTAGCAGGCTCAAACCATACGGCCAGCTGCTTCTCGCCCGTATACTCCTGTCCGCCTTGCAGAATTGTGGCTCTGAGAGTTACCCACGGGGTTTCAGCGTCTGTGGCGGGGATACATAATCTGGCTGGTGAAGTGGCAGTGGATAGCGCTCGCAAGCATATTACCCGGACAGGAGCCGGTAGGCTGCATTCATGGATTCCCTCCTGCTGCCGAAGCAGCTTTAGCCACTGCTCTGCTACTGTATTCGACGAGATCGGTTCTAGTTTATCGGAAAGTATCAGAACCCCTGGCTCAAGTTCATTTTCCGTGATCATGGCGGGGGCTGGAGATAAACCGACACTGGCCTGACGTAGATGGTAGGCTATGGACGGCGCTAATGCTTCAAGCAGTTGTTGCTCTTCCGCGCTGAATACAGGCTTTCCATGATGACGGAACAATGTGAGAAATCCCCAACAGCTCCCTTTGTACATAAACGGAACACGCAGCTCGTCCCCGAATCCGGCAGGTTGCAAAACATCTCTAAATCGTGTGCTCCGATCCGGTTGGCCTTGTGTAGACCCGTGTAGCGTCGCTATGGACTGTCCTTCTCGCACTAACTGATCGTATTTCATCATATCGTCGTGCAAATATTCGTATTCTAGCAGTTTGCTATGAATGTCCTCCACACCCGACTCCGTAAATGCCCCCGTGGAAAGCAGCGTTCGCGGATCTACTGAGGTACAACACGCCGCATCGAAAGAAACCTGAGTACGCAAGCGGTCGATTAGCGTGTGCTTGTACGTTTGGATTGAGGAAGCTTTTTCTCCCAGTCCAATGATTTGCTGTCGAGTATCCTTAAACTGTGCATATTGCGTGTATTGTGCGTTCATCATTTACTCCTATCATGAAAGCTGGAGATTCTCAAAGCGCATTTAATTAAATCCCACATTTATGGGATGGTGGATATTCGTATTGTCTTTATAATTGAGAATGATTCTTAATTAAATCTACAATAAACGAATGGTCGGAGAAGATCAAGGCTAAATGTTTGGAGGGAAGCACATATGAAACACACCCATATTGGAAATACGGACTCAAACCAACCTATGAGCTGGAATCATCCGAATGTGCATAAGTACGCGGATACGATTGCTTTAAAAATACCGGGATATACTCATCTGTATGAGATGACAGACTGTTTGATAACTGCACAGCTTGAGGCACAAGCTCATATTCGGAATATAGATCCGAATGTGCTAATTGTCGGAGCTGGGGGCGGTCAGGAATTGATTACGCTCGGAGGGCGGCATGAAGCATGGTCCTTTACGGCAGTTGATCCATCTGAGCACATGCTGGATTTGGCACAGAGGCGTGTAGCGCAAGCGGGCATCGGTTCAGAAATATCGTTTGTTGCAGGTAAGTTGGAAGAGTTATCTAGAGAACCGGTTTATGACGCTGCTACCTGCCTGCTGGTGCTTCATTTTCTCCAAAGCTTGGAGAGTAAACAGGCATTGCTGCGCCAGACATCCGCTCGACTCAAGCCGGGTGCGCCTTTTTGTCTAGCTTCTATTAATGGGAACCCGCAGGAGTCTTCTTTTTCTATCCAAATGCAGGCGTGGAAAAATCATATGCTGAGTCAGGGCATTTCACTGGAGGATTGGGAACGATTCGCTGCTTCCATCGGTCGTGAGTCAAACCCAGTGTCCAATGTGGCAATACAGGAACTGTTGATAGATGCAGGCTTTACCCACATCACCCGGTATTATGGCGCTTTTTTAGTGAATGCATGGTTTGCAGTTAAAGAGGGAGAGATGGCCTATGACAAAGGATAACATCATCATCATTGGCGGATATGGTCATGTCGGGAAAATTTTATGCACAGAATTAAGTGAAATGTTTCCCGGCAAGGTGTTTGCGGCAGGTCGTAGTCTGGAGCGGGCCACTGAATTTAGCCAACAATCGAATGGTAAGATACGGCCATTGCAGCTTAATATTCATGAGCCAATGGACCCGTCGATATTAGAGCAAGCCAAAATGGTTATCATGTGTCTGGATCAGGACAATACAGCCTTGGTACGTGCCTGTCTTCAACATGGTGTGCATTACATGGATATTACCGCAAATGCAGCCTTTTTGAGTCAGGTGGAGCAGTGTCATCAGGAGGCCCGAGCTTATCAGGCCACAGCTCTGTTAAGTGTAGGATTAGCTCCGGGTCTGACCAATCTGTTGGCACTGCAAGCGACACAGCTCATGGATCAGACGGATGAGTTGAACATATCTTTGATGCTGGGCTTGGGAGATCGACACGGTCAAGCTGCCATTGAGTGGACAGTAGATCAGATTCATACCGATTTGGAGGTTATAGAACAGGGACGCCCGGTGACTCGAAAAAGCTTTACCGATGGCATAGTGGTAGACTTTGGTGCAGGAGTGGGTCGTCATCGGGCGTATCGGTTTCCTTTTTCAGATCAGCAGACACTTCCCCGTACGCTCGAAGTTCCTACGGTTAGCACACGCCTTTGCTTCGATTCGCGCTTGACCACCCGGCTTCTGGCAGGACTTCGGACGATAGGAGTGTCAGGTCTACTCCGACAGCAAACCGTGCGTGATGCAGTAGTTCGCAGCTTTGGCAAGGTGCATCTAGGAGGAAATGCTGTAGCGGTCAAGGTAGACGCACAAGGAACTCTCAATGGCAAAGAGACGAAGGTCGAATGCCGGCTAAGGGGGCATCATCAATCTGATTTAACCGCTAAGGCAGCCGTCTTTGCAGCGCTCGCCCTGTACCGTTCAGAACTTCCATATGGTGTATTTCACATGGAGCAGGTTTTTTCGTGGAATCGCATGCGGGCTTGGTTGGGGCAGCAAGTAGCCGTAGATATTCAGGTGAACGGACAGTATGTCTAGAAGTTATATATTCTAATAAAAAGATTTTTCAATTCATCCAAGCCTTATTCAGCATTGTATTGCGGATAGGTCTTGGATTTCTTTTCCTATTGGATTACACTAGAATGAAGTACATATTTTTGGGAAAGACCTGAGCCAGAGGTGAATCAATAACAGATGGATATCGCTTATATCATAGATCTATTACGTCAACACGATGTGACCCTGACCCCGGGCTTATCCATGCAGGAGGTTGCCGATGTCGAGAGCAGGTATGGTATTCGATTTCCGCCCGATTTGCGGGAGCTTCTCATGAGCGTTCTCCCCATTGGCAAAAGCTTTATCCCTTGGAGAGATACATCGCCGCAGCGTATGAATGTAATTCTGCAAAGGCTGAACTGGCCGCTGGAGGGCATGATTTTCGATGTCGAGCAGCACATATTTTGGCCTCCTGAATGGGGTGAAAGACCAGCAGATACAGCAGAAGCCGTGGACATATGTAAACGTGAATTCCTGCGTGTGCCCAAGCTAATCCCGATTTATGGACACAGATATATTCCCGAGCAGCCATGTGAAGCAGGAAATCCGGTATTTTCAGTGTATCAAACGGATATTATCGTGTATGGGGAATGTTTGCAGGAATATTTCAAGCTTGAGTTTGGGGAGAAGTCTTATGAACAGATTGATTTTGATTCCGTAAAAACAGTTCGTTTTTGGAGCAGCTTGTAGTGATTGAATGTCAGGAAGATGGAGACCGCAAAACGATGGAGGGTGAGTGCATGTGAAGGTGGAACAGGATTTGGAAGAAATTAAAGATAGATTGACCCAGATCGAGGCGAAGCTGGAGCGCGGGTCGACTTCCGGAAAAATTATGAAGTACATGCTTATTATTATTTTGTCTATTTTTTTTCTGTTTTTTCTAATAGGAATTATTCAATTTGTTTCAGCCTAATCGGTGTAAGAGGAAGAAGGAAGGGAGCTGCTTATGGCCATAGAAGCGATCATTTTTGATCTGGATAATACACTGATTCATCGCAAACAGGCGTTCGCGGCATATACAGAGCGCTTTGTAGAACGATTTATTGTGGCAGAAGAACCGGCGAGCCGCGCGGCTGTCGTTGAACGGATACGTCTGGCGGATCAGGACGGATATCGGGATAAGAGGGAACTGTATACCGAGCTGCATAAAGACTTGGAACTGAAAAATCCCGATACGACAGTACAAGAGATGCTGGGCTTTTGGTATGGTGAATTTCATAAATTTACGGTACTGATGGACGGGGCCAAGGAGGTGCTGTCCGAACTGCGGTCACGTGGTTTGAAGCTAGGGATTATCACCAACGGTTCACTCCGCACGCAGCAAGCAAAAATCGACCGGGTTATGCTGAGGGATTATGTGGATTCCATTATCGTATCGGGCGGTGTACACATCGAGAAGCCTAATCCTCGGATTTTCGAGTTGGCTCTAAATGAGCTGGAAATTGTCGAGCCCGGTCATGCCTGCTATGTAGGCGATCATCCGACAAATGATATTCGTGGTGCGCAAAGTGCAGGCTTGCATACCATCTGGCTGGAAGGTTTTATGCCGTGGGAGGAAAAGGGCATTGTACCGGACTATCAGATTGGGAGTTTGCGTGAAATCACAGGTTGGCTGGATCGTCTTAGTTATTCAACGAATATGGAGGAGGGAGCATCATGAGTATGGAGCAGCAACCGAACCCCATTCTCTTATCGTTCCCGGACCAATTCCAGACGGAGCGATTGACCATACGCGCTCCGCAGTGGGGGGATGGAGCGACGGTCAATGAGGCGATGCGAGAGAGTGCGAACGAACTGCGGCCTTGGCTTCCTTTTGCAAGAAATCTTCCTACGGCAGAGGAATCTGAAATCCGTTCACGCCAAGCCAGACTTAAATTTCTGGATCGGTCTGACATGATGCTGTATATATTTGATACGACTTCGGGAGAATTTGTAGCCAGCAGCGGCTTGCATCGTATCGATTGGGATACACGCAGATTTGAAATCGGGTATTGGCTCAGAACATCATGGACTGGGAAAGGCATTATAACAGAGGCAGTTCATGGTATTACGGATTTTGCTATACAGCATTTGGAGGCAAACCGACTGGAGATTCGTTGTGATTCCAGAAATACACGCAGCGCCAAGGTAGCGGAACGAGCAGGCTTTACATTGGAGGGTATTTTAAGGAACGTTGAATATGACGAAGAAGGAAAATGGGCACACGAGATGGTTTTTGCCAAGGTGCGTGGTATTGAATTTTAGTATCCCCACACGAACAGTTTGGAAGTCGCTTCCGCTTCCTACTCCGGTGGCTTAATGACAGACTGCTGGACAGGAATTGCAGAGGGGATACGTTATTGCTGCGCGAGGATCATCTGATTTACAAGCAACATTTGTACGATATTGCGGAGGCTCATTATGATTAATTATATTACGAAAAATACAGACAAGTTGGTGTGCATACAATATGACATCAGCATAAGGTTCAGCAATCTTGCAAGCGCTATCCCAAGAGGATACTTTACGAATTTCCAGCAGCTTGGCGGAGATTTTCCAGCGTTAGGACAGGTGATTTAGCATGAGGAGCGTTCGTAAGAGCGTCAGCAGGAAGGCCAATCGGGAAATAAAGGCGAAATTCCGCTGGAAGGCTCGCGCTGCGTACCTGATTGCCGTGCTGGTCACGATCTTGTTGGGTTTGGGAAGCCGGACCTTCTCCTCCCGGTTGCCTGAATTCGTTGCCAATCACTTTGGGGATGCCTTGTGGGCATGCATGATTTATTTTGGGCTGAGAATGTTGTGGGTGAATCGTCAGTTGTCTGTAGCCCTGTGGGGCAGCTTGCTGTTTTGCTTCGTCATTGAGTTCAGTCAGATGTACCAGGCTCCCTGGATTAACCACATTCGAGCGACGATGCTGGGCGGCTTGGTGCTCGGCAAAGGGTTCCTGACCGCGGATCTGATCAGGTATACGGTTGGTATTGCGGTATCCTGGGCGCTGGACCTAGGCTGCCAAAAGCTGGTGGGGATCAATACACGTATAGACGATGACAAACCACTCAAATCACTCAAATAACAAGAAAAGCGAGGGTTGCGCTTGAAACAAAAGGGAAAGCGTCACAGGTTGCTCGGTAAGATGATTGGATTATGCGCAGGATTCAGCTTGTTGTTTGCAACCATACTTATTCCAGGGCAGACACTGGCCGAAAAACAACTTGCGGCGCCTCTTCGTTTTGACTTTGGCCCGGGGAACGTAGCTGACGGATACACCCAGGTCACCGCCAAGGATGCTTACACGCCTGAGCGAGGCTATGGATTTATGGATCTCTCCAAGGTAAGCGAAGAGGATCGTGGTGGCAGTGATGCTATTCGCTCGGATTTTGTTCGTGTTCAAGGATCATCATTTGTCGTCAATTTACCACCTGCGGATTACACGCTTTCCCTGATTGCCGGAGATACTGCCGGAAACATAGACATTACTGTTAAAGCCGAGTCCATCGTAAAGGTAGAACCTACCGCCAAAACAGCAGGACAATTTGTCGAGGCTGGATTTGAACTTGCACTCATCGACGGTCAGCTCGAATTGTATTTCTCAGGAAATGAAGCGAAGATTAACGCTTTGGTTATCACCCCCAAGGAAGCTCGAACGGCTGGAGAACATCCTTCGGTATACCTTGCGGGAGATTCTACGGTTCAAACCTATAAATCCGCGATGAAGCCTCAGGCGGGCTGGGGGCAAATGATTGCTCCGTTCTTTACAGATGAAACTATTTTTGTGAACCGTTCTATTGGTGGACGAAGCACGAAGACCTTTCTGGTACAAGGGCGGTTAGATGATATTTTACGGAATATCCGTCCAGGAGATTATCTGCTCATACAGTTTGGTCATAATGATGCTGCGATCAACAACCAGGAGCGTTATGTTTCACCGGCGGATTACAAAGTTTACTTGAAAACCTACATTCAAGGAGCCACCCAACGAGGTGCGACACCTGTGCTAATTACTCCTGTTGGACGCCGGGATTATGATGCGGCAAGTGCTTCGTTTCGGATTAGTTTCCCGGAATATGTGCAGGCCATGAAGGAAACAGCATCGGAGACAGATGTTGCACTGGTCGATCTTAGTCGTTTGAGTGTAGCGTACTATGATACACTTGGCCTGGAAGGAACACTCCCGTTATTTTTACATTTGGAGCCAGGGGTGTATCCTGCATTTCCTGATGGAGTGAAGGATGATACACATTTTCAGGAGTACGGTGCGGAGCAAATAGCCCGGCTGGTAGCCCAGGGGATCCGTGAGCTGAACATTCCTTTATCCTCTTATGTACAGGCGAAGGATCCGCAATAAAACGCAATTTCCATACCCATGGTATACTTAGAAAATAAGCTGGCCCTACCCAAAGATAGCATTGTTTCGGCTTGGGTAGGGCCTTAACGTCTGGATCTTAAGGAGGAAGTGAGAATGACAGTCGCTCAACTTAATAGTCTTATTAACGGTCAACTCCTCTATAATCAGCATCGGAGTTTATTTTATTTGCGCGAGGGATCTGTCCTGTTAGGACCTTCAACGGAAATGACGTACTGGCTGACGCAGAGAAGCTCGGAACTGATCCTCATGCTTCAAAGCTTGAAGCGTCAGCATACGTATAACGCTTTTGTAGCAGATGTAGCTGCTAAAATACTGTACCAGTTTGTAAATACCAATCAGTATCTACATTTTCACACAGATCATGCGAGGGAGCTTACGGAGCTGTATGATCGACTCTTCACCCGGATTGAAAAGCTGTTCCAGAAGAAATCTATAGATAGAGCAAACCTGGACTTGCTGCTCCAGCAGCATTACGGACATTTGAGAGATTTTTTAACTCGTACCAACGGACGTGCAATGTTTGCTAAGTATGCAGAGTGTGAGTATACCTTTTGGATACCTTGTGAGGAATACACGCCTGAGTTGCAAGCCAATCTGTTGGGATTGGAGATTGCTCGTTTGCAAGAGCCTGTTCTAGATGTCGGCTGCGGATCAGAGGCACGGTTGGTTACTTATTTACGTGCCCTTGGAATTGAGGCTTACGGAACAGATCGGTTGGCTGAAACAGAAGGTTGTGTCACTCAAGGAGATTGGTTAGAGATCACCTTTGAGGAAAGTACATGGGGAACGATCGTTTCACATATGGCATTCTCCAATCATTTTATACATCATCATTTGAAGGCAGATGGTAATATTCATGAGTACGCCCGCAAATATATGGAATTGCTCAGAGCCATTCGGCCAGGAGGGAGTTTTATTTACAGTCCGTGCCTTCCATTTATGGAAGAGCTTTTGGATGCCCGAATGGGTTATCAAGTAGAGTATATCCAGTCATCTGAAGGTTACAAAGCCACGAAAATAACGCGTATACATTCATAAGCGCTAGTGGTAGGTCCATTCATTTGTCAGATTCATTCTTGGAATGGTAGTATAAGGATAGATATTACTCTATTTGGGATTCTGTTAATGATGAAGATTCTCATGACGCGATTTGACACCATTAGAGGATGATCATTAGCAGCATAGCTGCCCTGAATAATAATGATTAGCCTACGGATAACGGAATTTTTCAGGGAAGATTAAACCATATTTTCCTAAAAGCCGATATATGGGAATGAGGCGAGAACATACTGTTATTATACTCGCCCAAAATGGATGTATATAATTGGGTTAGGAGAGTAGAAGAAGTGTCAGATCTGTATACGAAAAAAGAAGTAGAAGATTATGTAACGAACGTGGTTTTCGAGCGACCTTTAGGTGTAAGCATTTCAGCCATTTTACTGATCTTTAATGGAGCACTTCTGTTGGTGACACAGCTATTGACGCTTAATGCGTTAAATGAGGCTTCTACGTTAGTAGGCATTTGCAGGGGCATGTTTCAAGGATTTATCGCGTTACTCGGTTTGGCAGGGACGACTGCCGGTGTCGGTATGTTATTTGGTAAGAAGTGGGCTTGGTGGCTGGCAGTATTTTATTTTACATATGAGACCATGCGTTATGCGTGTGCAATTCTGTTTATTCCGGATATCCCTCCAACGTTGGGGGGTGTACAGCTAAACCCTGCTCTATACTACGTAAAATATGGTATGCGTATTATTTGGAATTTGTTGTTTACGTTGTTCATGTGTCGTAGTACAGTGACCGGCTTTTTTCAAACAAGTGGAATCAACAAGTGGAGAGCATGTATTGTATTATTCTTCATAAATGGAGTGATGGTTGGGATTGGCTGGTGGTTGATAAAATAAGTTCTTTTATATGAAGGAGGAGATGGATGATGATAAAGGAAATATTTCCGGTGCTGGAAACCGAACGGCTTCGTTTAAGACAGCTTACATTAGGGGATGCGGAGGATGTGTTCGCCTATTTCTCCAGAGATGAAGTCACAAAATATTATGATTTGGAAAGCTTTACAGAGGTAGAGCAAGCAGAAAAATTTATTCGTTCCATGCTAACCAGATACGAGAAGCAAGAGGGCTTTCGTTGGGGGATTACGTTAAAAGAAGCTCCTGAGCGGATCGTGGGTACAATTGGATTTCATAACTGGCACAAGGAGCACTCCCGTATTGAAATCGGCTATGAGCTGGCACCGGAATATTGGCGGCAAGGCCTGATGACAGAGGCGGTGAAGGTGGTAGTGGATTATGGCTTTCATTTGCCTCAGGTTCACCGTATAGAAGCCTTCATTGATCCAGATAATGAAGGCTCCAGACGGCTGCTGCTCAAAAGTGGTTTTACTAAAGAGGGTCACTTGAGAGACTATTTTTATGAAAAAGGTCAATTTGTCGACGCTGTTATTTTTGGATACCTTCGGAAAGAGCATCCCGTAGATTCGTAAGTTTACAAATACCCTTTGTCCCCGTAAGGCTGGAGTCGATCAAGCCAGGTCTGCTCCAGCTTTGCCAGTGCATCTTTGACATCAAAGAACGCTGAGTCCTTTTTCTTCAAAACGTCCAGCACTTCAAATTCAAACGAATCTTCGCCATACTCATTCCATTCCTGTTGCAGTTGTTTATTCTTAAATCCACCCATGTTCAGCTCAAAACGCCGCCCATTCAGCGACTTTAAATTCGGCGTGGAAGAGACGAAAATTTTCCCATTACGTGTATTGCGAATGCAATAGATTCCTGCCTCCGTTTTAATCTCCATGTACTGCTGCACCAATTCTTTTCTTCGATTCATTGTCGAATCCTCCTATTGTATAAACGTTGAGCTTCAAGATTCCTTCAACCAATATTCACTGCCATCCGGCTTGCGATCCAATAGATTGTATTCAATCATATATCTTCGCACCGTGACATAATCGTCATACACTTCCTGTAAAATCGCATTGATATCCTTCTCATGATATATTTGTCCCTTCACAAAACGGCCCGCAATTTCACGCAGCACAATCAGCTTGTGCTTTTCTTGCATTTTAAAGGTTTTCAGGCGTCCGTCTGTACCATTCGGAAAATACTTCGTGAGTACCTTTTGTCTTTCGTCTTCCGTAATGTTGTAGCGTTCGTCCACCATCCGTGCTCCTATGGGTACTTCTACAATGGCGGGAGCGTGGCGGTCCTTCTCCTTTAGCAGCTCCATTAAAGTGAGAAATACCTTGGCCTGCCGTTCTTTTTCTTTGAGACCAAAGCGATGATTACGTATGGTGGATGCGCTACCGATTCCGGTTTCCTTTTGAATATCCGCATCGCCCATGCCTTGATAAAATAGCTGAAGCAACCGATTCTGATGATCCGTTAGCCCGGTTAATTTTTTGTCCAGGCCGATCAAATAGTCAAAGACAGAACCATACGTCCGCTCAATATGAAGTCGCATGTACCTCTCCGCGTCATAAAATACCCCTTGATCCTGATATATGATGCCTTGCTCAAATCGCTGTCCGTCCAACAGGCAAATTACCTGCTCTCCTTGGCGAATATACCCACGCTTCAGTTCTTCGATTCCAGCATTCCAGAACAGTTCGGAATGATCCATTTTAGCAAACACCTCAATTAAATGATGATTATTTTATAGACAATATAACATTTTGTTTACCTTAAATCAATGAGTGGGATGATTCTAAAAGTATACTGGATATTCAAATTCATATAATGTTTAAAAAAGGATGTTATTGTTTTAAACATAATTTATGGCAATTTAAAAATATTTATATATTTTTCTTTATTTCGACAATCTTCGCTATATACAAATTTAATACGACATTGTTATCATATGTAAATCAAAATACATTTTTCTGAAAGAGGGCGAAATATGATTGAATTATAAATTATTTTTAATTTTAGTATTCTTCTAACTAGGCATTACCACTATATGCAGGAGGATGATTTTAAAAATGAAATTTTTTTTGAACGAAATGAGGCAGCGAGGGAAAGGAAAGAATGCTAAACAACTCTTTTTAATCATGCTTTGCTTATTTGTTTCTTTATCTCCGTGGAGCGTAGCTGTGTTTCCTCAAGCAGTAGTGTCAGCAGCATTTACGGGTGGAATACCAGATCTGTATCCACCACCAGACAGAGGAGGATCAATTGGGCCTCCTGAAGAAAAGCCAACGCCTTCAGAACCATCGTCTACACATGAAACTGTAACGTTGTCGGATGGTTCGATTGTACATGTGCAGGCAAGTTCCCCTTATATCAATTTCATTCGAAACAATGTAGTCGTTTATTCCAAAAATCTTGGGGCTGCATTATCGGTTAAATTTTACAATGTCTCGGTATCTTCCAATGCTATAACGGTAAATTACTTTTATATAAATGAGTGGAATGGATCCAAATCCTCAGGAACTTTTACATACTCAGGAATTGTCTTAACCACTCCAGCCAGTCCACACATAAGTTCCAATATTACAGGGATGACGAATCAAAATGTTCTTATCCAATTGGATAGTGTACCTGCTAATTCTAAAAGCGAGTACAAAATCGGTGTGAACGGTACGTGGACTCCATACAGTAATCCATTTCAGGTGTCTGAAAACACTACTATTTTTGCTCGTTATACAGATAAATACGGAAACCTCAGCACTGAGAATTTATTGGTGATTAGCAACATTGATAAAACACCTCCTGCCCCACCGTCATTCAGTAATAGCCCTGCGAATGAAGTAGCAAATAATATCAGAGTGACAATCAACTATCCTACTGATGCAGCGACAAGGGAATACCGTGTCAATCAAAGCGAATGGAAGGTGTATAACTCTCCCATTGATGTCAATGAGTATGGAACGCGCATACAGGCACGGGCAACAGATGGTGCCGGAAATGTGTCGCAAGTTACGGAATCGGTAATAAATTTGATTAATAGAGCGCCAGTAACGATTAAGGGCATTCCAGCTATCACGATTGAAATGGATGAGGGAGCCTCAAATAAAGATTTATCCGAATATTTTACAGAACCTGACCAGCAGCAGCTTCAATATTCAGGTACAAATTCCAACTCAGCCGTAGTCACCCACCAATTGGTCAAGGACTCAAGGGGGAATACCTCACTACTGAATTTGCAGCCCCAAAGTTCGGGAGAATCGACGATAACCATAACAGCTACAGACCCGTTAGGTAAGTCTGTATCGCAGAATTTTGTTGTAAAAGTTTTGGATACCAAATATATAGAACAATTGGCCAAAGCTGAAGCAGCGGTGGCACAAGCAGAGACAACCCAATTACAGACGGATGTAAATACAGCTATAGAGTTAATAAACAAACTTCGTGATCAGGACAAGGGCAAGCTTGTTGAAAGGGTAGTAGTAATACAAAAAATCATTGATGCAAAAGCTGCTTATACTGAACAATTGACGACAGCTACGCAGGCAGTTGAAAAAGCAGAATCTTCAAAATTGCAAACGGAGATTAATATGGCCCGCACTTTACTAGTGCATCTCAATGATACAGACAAACAACAGCTTAATGATCGATTGGATCGTATACCGGCTATTGATGATTTGCCCAAGGATATAACAAGTCCTTCCAAACCTAAGAAGTTAGTAGGTTCCAGACCTACGCCTAACAGCATTATTCTAACCTGGGAAGCATCTACAGATGATGTTGGAGTCGTTGGCTACGATGTTTATCGTGATGGTCAAATGATAGGCAATACTAAGGAATTAACCTTTCAAGTGGACCAATTAGAACCTCAGAAAATATATATGTTTGCAGTTAAAGCTAAGGATGCGGCTGGTAACTATTCGGAATTTAGCAATAGTGTTAAAAGCGGCTTATCTAGAAAGTATAAATATATTTATGACGCTAATGGAAGGCTTGAGCATATTGAACAGGATGGTCAGGTTGTTTTCCAATATCAATATGACTCTAATGGTAACCTGATACAGATTATAAAAGTGAGCAACTCCCAATAAATGAGATATGTAACACAATTTAAATTCGGGAATGGAGAGAAGAACTTGCGGTATAGAACAACAAGACGTCATATAGCGATAATCATGATTATTACATTTATTTTTGGCACAATTAGCGGCCTTGTTCCTCCAAATGTATTCGGTGCAGGGAAGGACAATTCGCAATATTCGGCGGATCAAATGGCTGCCCGATTTGGAGTCACATCATCTTTTCTTTCGGAACAATTAAAGAAAGGTTATTCATTAAATCAAATTTATACAGCGTTATATATGGCTGAACAGGATCATATAAGCTACGATCAGGCAGTAGCTTCGTTATTTCCTTCAGAGGAAAACCAATCACAGACTGTAACAAGTGACGTATATAATAAGCTATCGGATGCTCCACTAGATAACCTGATTTCTCATAGTGTTACAGATGATGTTTATCCAACTGATGATCCTGTTCCTACGAACAAAGTCACTGAAGATGTATATAAGACGGATTTCCTGAAACTAAATCTCATGGCGAATGTGCCACAGCTTCCACCTATTAGAGAGGAAGCGCCCGTTTACAATAAATCTTCCTTTAATGAAGCACCTTATTCTGTTGGCGACGATAAAGAATCAATATCCACTTTATCAGGTAGCTTGTCGCTGCAAAACACAGATTTAACTCTGCCTGGACGAAACGGACTGGGCTTTTCTTTGACGCGTCAATATGATACAAATCGTGCTCAATTTTTTGACAAAGGCGCTGAAATTGTTGACAACAGTGCTGCTGTGCAAAATTATTATGTCTACTTTAAGGCGATGATGAAACCTGTTACCAAGTCGTACAAGGTAGCCTATCAGCAAAAAAGATGGGTGCAAGAGGACACAGACGGTGATGGGAATGTTGATGTGAATACCTATAATCTTCAGCCGGAAACCAAAGTTATAGGCACATACACAACCTATGAAGCTGCTAGTCAAGCAGCGGGACAAAAAATAACCTATACTACAGCTCCGGAGTCCAGAGTAGAAAAGGACTCTCAAACGGGAAAATGGGAGAAGGCTTTTCCTGATACAATAAAGTACAGCAAAGATGGATTTACAGGAACATTAAACAAAGATGGACAAGCCAGAGTCATCAAGGGATCATATACAGCTCCAAGTTTTAAAAATGTATTCGGGGAACAATGTAGTGTTATGAATACGTTCTTTTATGATAGCGCTGGAAATATAACACGGAATTATCCAAGTGGTTCGTCATGTGGAGACTCTAAATTACATTACGACAGGGATTCATATGAAGGGGATTTGTCCTTAACAGGTATGATTGTTCCTCAAAGATGCCCTAGCTTTTCTCCTGGTAGAATCATGTGTAGCGAGTACGGAACAGCGTATTATTCAGGAACAGTGTTCAATAAGGGAACTGCTGATACCCGAGAATGGAGGCAAGATTATAGCGGAACCGTTACTAAGCCCGGTTATACCAGTGATATTGGTTATAGCGAGTGGACAAGTAATGGAAAAGGTGGAAGGACAAGAACGGCCTTTACCATGGAGGGCTCACCGCAAATTGAAACGATTGTTTCAGAGGGGCTCGAAACAGCCGTTCGTCGGCAGACAGCCCTGTTCACAACGATTGCTGAGGCTGAGCTCTATAGGGATTTAATTAACAGTAATCCTCAGACTGAAATTCCGAGTGACGATGGGAATAAATATTATATTGCAGCAGATGCGGACGCTACCGTCTTTGCTGAGATTGTAGCCTATCAACCTTCATTTATTTTTCAAAACCGTACCTATCCTGCCTTAGAAGATCAATTGAGCCCTCTTGGCAAGGGGTGGTCCTGGAATTTACCTTATGTAGAAACCAAAGAGGGTAAGCAGTACATGCACTTGGGGGATGGTGGCAGCTATGAAATTGAGGGTGACCAGCTCAAAGGTTACGACTGGAAAGGACTGACCTTCACTCCCGATACTTCAGTAACAGTTAATGGAGAAAATTCAGCATATGTATTAACTTCTGTTGATGGAATGAAAAAACAATATTTTTCCAAAGACGGGCAGTTGCTGCAAATTGAAGATGCATATCATAACACGATAAAGTTCAATTATGAACTCAATGCTACTTATAAACGCAAATTGCTTAGTAAGGTAGAAGATGCGATCGGCAACTCGATTGATATTCAATATACGGCTACAGACGTTACTTTGTCTAAAGGAAACCGTGCAGTTGTCTATCATAAACATACAGAACAAGGTGTTGAATTGCTGGATTCAGTGACAGATGCCGCAGGCAGAAAAACGACATATTCCTATACATTGGCACCGGCCAAGTTTAATTTGAGCGCGTCACATCCAGAAAGACAAATCTCTAATCCATACGCTTTGTTAACCAAAGTATTTCATCCTACTGGAGCCTCTACTTTGTATACCTACGAAGACCAGCCAGTAAAACGATATATCGGCTCCAATTCGGTAAACGAGGCATATCGAGCGGTCTCACGTGTAGATCAAATCACATATCAAAATAATCAAACGGAAAACTATAATCAGGAAACGATTCATTATAATTCTGATATGGGCGAAAGCTATGTGAAAGATACTTCGTTTTCTACCGTAACAGATAATGGATTAGTTCGTTCAACATTCAATTATAATAAAAAGTTTATTAGTGCAGACACGCCACCACAGTATTACCTGGATCAATCTGTGGTTAAAGCAGGAGATTCTGAAAAGAGCACAGCTTATCAATACGGTAAGCAGGTGACAGGCAAAGCATATACCTTACCTGTTCCAACCCGTACCTCGTCCAGCAATAATCAAAATGGAGATGTTTTGACAACGACTGCTGAATATGATGATTACGGTAATATGACAAGCTCAGTGGATGAAAAAGGGTCACAAACTGCGTATACGTATGACGACAAGCTTAGGATTAAAACCATTACGGAACCGATTGATTCCAACAGCTCTGGAGTTACAGAGTACATTCGAAACCCGCAGGGGAAAGTAACGCAGGTCATCGTCGCCAAGGATCATTCCGGGGGAGAATTACTACAAAAAGTAAATTATTCGGGTATCGATGCTTACGGAAATACAACGGTACAAACGATTGCGAATGGTAACAAGTCCGTGACTACAACAACGGAATACAGCAGTGGCTACGATCATGCTTTTCCAACGAAACAAAGTGTGGAGGTTACAAATATTGATGGAGAAAAATCCACAGTAACCATTCAGACCGATTATGATAAGTCAACTGGTTTAATCACTTCCTCGCTGGATGGGAAAGGTCAGAAAACCGGGTATCAATACGATGCTCTTGACCGCGTAAAGGCTGTAGCCTATCCGGACGGTAAAAGTATCCGTGTAGCCTACGATGATCTCGAGAACACTGTAACGGTTACGAATGAGCTGGGGATACGAACAAAGTCACGTTACAATGCTTTAGGCTGGAATATCGAGTCGGGGCTGTATGAAGGTAACGATTACGTGATCAAGTCCAAATCAGCTTATGACGCAAACGGCAGATTAGTATCCAGTGAAGATGCGCTCGGTCACCTGACACGCTATAGCTATGACGTTTGGAGCCGTACAACGTCAACAGCCTATGCGGACGGTTCACAAGCAGTAGTTGAGTATAATGATGCTCTTCGTCAAGTAACTCAACGAGACGGTGAGCTTAATGAACAAATTCAAATCTACGATAAATGGAATCGTCTGGTGCAAAACAAAGAAAAATCAGCAATGGATGGTATTGAGAAAAAAACTTCCAAAGTAGAATATGATGCTGTAAACGACCAGATTTTAAAACAAACCGATGCCAATGGTAATGAGACTCAATTTTCATATAATGCCCTAGGTGATCCAACATCTGTGACAGAGCCAAACGGCGAAACGACGAAGTACACTTACGATATGCTGGGTAATCTCACTCAGATCACGTATCCGGATGGTCATGCCAAGGTTAAAGCGTATGATGAATTGGGTAGAGTGATTCAAACCAAGGATGAGAAAAACCAGGTTGAGAAGCGTTATTTCGATACCAACGGGAACTTATCCAAGAAAATAGACCGCAATGGGAATGTAACTTCTTTTGAATACGATAGCCTAAATCGGTTGAAGTCGCGTGTAGGTAAAGATGAGACAGTCAGCTACGTATATGATGCTGCGGGCAAACGCCTAAGTATGACAGATCAGACGGGTACAACATCCTATGCATATGATCCGTATACGGAGCAATTAGATACCTTGTCTTACCCGGATGGTTTAAAGCTCTCCAATCAGTATGATGCTAATGGGAATCGAACCGAAATGACAGGACCATTTGGCGAGCAAGTAAATTACACGTATGATCAATTGAACAGATTAAAGACCGTAGGTAGCACAAAAGATAAGCCTGTTTCGGAATATTCCTATACCAAAAATGGATTGTTGGACACAACCGTATCTGCAAATGGTTATCGCCAGCAAAACCAATATAACGGGATCGAATTAGTTGAATTAAAGCACACACGATCTGATGCGGAAACGAACAGCTTTCAATATAGCTATGATCCTGGTAAAAATATCACGAAACGTACTCAAAATGGTGTAGAGGATTCATTTACGTATGATAAGCTGAATCGGATTGCTACCTCCACCGAAAATCAGGATGCTTATTCGTATGATGCCAGAGGGAATCGTCTTACGATGGAAACGGAGAGAGCTCCTCATACGAAGCCGCGTGAGAACAGCTTTGACGATCAGGACCGATTGACTCAAGTCAAGATTGACGGAAAGCTCGTAAAGTACCAATACAACGGGGATGGATTACTGACAGAACGTATACAGGATGGCGTTCATACCCGATACTACTATGATGGAAACAGTGCCCAAATTATAGCAGAGGCTATGATTGAAAATGGAAAGCCTGTTTTAAAAGCTAATTATATTCGAGGTCTGAAATTAGAGGCTATAGCCTATGCGGATCAAACCAAAGCCTATCCCGTCTACAATGGTCACGGAGATATTATTGAAATCAGGGATTCCTCCGGAGCCTTGCTGAATCAATATCAATATGATATTTGGGGTAATGAAGAGGTCAAGGAAGAAAAAGTTCACAACCCATTCCGGTATTCAGGCGAATTATGGGATGATACAACGGAGTTACAATACCTGCGTGCGAGATGGTATGATCCTGATAGTGGAAGGTTTATTAATGAGGATGCGTATGAAGGGGAGATAAGCGATCCGCAAAGCTTGAACTGGTATGCGTATGCAAATAATAATCCGTTAAAGTATACTGATCCAAGTGGACATAAAGTTTGGTTAGTTCATGGTACTTTTTCTGATTCAAGTACATGGAATAATAGTAAAACGTATATTGAAAAAGAGCTTTTTCATGAGCCTACTGATACTTTGGATTGGAGCGGAGGGAATAATAATGGAGCACGGGTTGAAGGTGCAGAGATAGTAGCGAATAAGATTTATAACTATCACAAATCTCATCCTAAAGAACCTATACGGATCATGGGGCATAGCCACGGAGGCAATGTTTCAATCATGGCAACTAATGTTTTAGCTAAGCGTGGGGTGCACGTTGATACTCTTATCACTATAGCGACTCCAATAAGAGGTTATCGGTTAGAAGAAAAAGTAGGACAACATATCAATGTTTATAACCATAATGATATTGTTCAAGTTAACGGAGGATTCTGGGGTTTAGGAGAAGCAAAACGCAAATACCCTGGTGCTGAGAATGTTGAAGTGAAATTATCATCGTATTTTTTTAGGCATCCAATAGAAGCCCATTCTGTAATGCACAAAAATCCTAATATTCTAGATAAATATGTTAGACCGCTTTTGTTACAACATAATTTTTCTGAAGCTAGGTATAAAAATTTAATGAAGAATAGAGCAGCAAATTAAACGGTATTCGCTAATTTAGATATGATTAATGTAAATTGATATGTAAAAACTAATGAAACATAGACAGGAGGGAGTAAATGAGTAAAATGCCTGTTTGGTTCAAAATAATATGGATGGTACCTATTTTTGTAAACATAGCAGCCTTAATCTGGTTTGTTTTAGGGTCAACTGGAGGGTTTCAACGACAGCAAGATTTAATAGAGACAGTGATACTAATGGTATGCGGAATTCCATCCATTATCATTGTGTTGATATCTCTAACGTATATCTGGCAAGGATGGGCACCATTTAGCGGAACAAAATATATAGTATCAGTGCTACTGATGGTATCATTACTCTTTTTTTCTTATCATTTGGTCGGAGCTACTTCTACCCGAGGGTGGTTATATGATGATGTTAGAAGTGATCCTATGCGACTCACGTCAGATCAAAAATATGAATATCGCATTGATTTAATCAATCCTTTCCAAAGAAATAGTCGTGAACAATTGCACTTAAAGGATGTTTCGTCTGGGATGGAAATGAATATTCCTATAGTTATAAGAAAAAATAGAGAACCTTATTTAAGTGGAAGTGGTGATGATTGGGCATGGGCTATCCTTAAGCCAACTAAAGTACCTTATCAGTATAAACTGTCTACATTGGAACAAGATAATGTAGAAGATTATAATATGGATTCCAGAATTTATCTAATTGATGTAGAGGCGGGTACTGCGCAGATAGTAAAATAGGATTTTAAACCATTTAACCACAATGCGACATAGTTTCGTGTTGTGGTTTTCTTAAGATAATGAGTCCTTCATTGCGAGTAAGTTCTTTCTGGTACTTACTTAATGGGTTGTAAAGTGTGCGGCATGAAACACCGATTACACGTATGATTCAGTCTGCCGTCTGACCAAGGTGAGCGATGAAGGCAAAGAGGCAGAAATAGCACAACGGAGACGAGTTTCTGTATGAGCGTATAGAGGGTGGTAAAACGACCCGATATTTTTAAGACGAGAAGGCGAAGCTGAGGTCGAAGGTTTAGCGACGAAGATTATGTACATTTATGTGTATGACTTGTCCGGTTAGCTGTGGATCTGCAATTCAAGCAGACTCGGATGAGCTTGTGGCTAAATTCCTTAAAGGAAATGTTAACCCGGGATTGGAACGAACAATTTAACAAGATATATTAATTGCTTTAATGGAAATAAAAGTAATTAATGTTTTATATAAAGTTTACGGTAAATGAGGAGCTCAAATGAGAATAAAAAAATTGTATATCCAACTCCACTATCTCAAATAGCAGATATTGAGGATGATAAAATAGATATATTTATTGAACTTGAAGATGGGACAAATATTTCTGTGGTTGTATGTACCCCAAAAAATCTAATTAGTTATATGACCAAAGTGAATATTGATTTTATTCCTGCATCGCCACTCAGATATTATTGTGAAATTATTAACAGAAGAAATTATTGAACAAGCTATTGAAAATTATGCTCAAGAAGATGCTTTCTGGCTAAAGTTGTTTTTTGTAGTTGGCGTTGATAAAACAGTCATAGATTTAGACAGAATTGATTGTGCCTTAAAGAAATGAAAAGAATAAATCAGGAACTCTTGAACGATTAAAAATTAATAGTATAGTTATTTTGACCACATGGAGTATAAAACACTATGAGGTTTCTTTTTAGCTCCTCATTCTGGAAATATATAATTAGGAGACAACATGCTCTGACGTGATCATTTGCTCATTAAATTGGGAGTAGGAGGAATTTTTCCTGTTCCACGGATGCATGTCCCAATTATCTTGTAAGGAGAATTGTGTGAAAATATCAAATATTATCAGAAAAACCATAGGGAACAAATTGGCTGCTTTGAACTTTACTTATGAGCATTTAAACAATACTTGGTTTTTTACAAGAATAGTCAATGGGTTTAAGGAAACAATCCAAATCGATAAAAGTTATTGGACAGAGAATGCAATACGCATTACTTTTATGACTGAGTCCGAATCAGTTAATAGTTTTTTTTTCATTGATGGATCAAAGATGGAGAAATTTCATTACTATGAGGATGAAGAGTCATTACGAGATATATTTATCACCCTAGAAAAGATTATTGATCAGTTTGCTCTAAAATGGTTTGAAGAGAATGTGCCTAAAGATACGCTTCCTCCTGCTAACTTTTTAGATAAAGGATGGTTTGAGAAGCTACAGAAATTTGTCGAGGTAAATAATCTGAACTTTAAAGATGAAAATTCATTAAAAACCATCGAAGCTTTGCTAAGTTCAGAACCGACGGAGGAAAACGTTCTGTTATCAAGCTATTTCTTAGGAGAATTTTTTATCCATACGTTAGATGGTGAGTGGTACTACGATCAAAATTATGATCCTTCTATTAAAAATATAGGTGGAATTAGTAATTTTAATAGAGAGCCTTATCAAATCTCTAACAGTTTTGCTTCTAATCCTCAAAATAACTCAATTATTAATCACTATCAGGCCCTTGCTGGAACTGTAAAGAATCTTCAAGGTAATAGGAAATAATCAAGTTAGTTGAGAGCAAAAACATGTTCCGATTTTTTATTCGGTCCAAGATGATTCTTTAATAGTGAGTTTGCACTCCAACCACATGGATTAATTCTGTGTGGTTTTTCTTTTCTATGGGTTTAAGAGGAGTTGGGACACTGTATCTATTATATAAGTTTATACAGGATAAAAAAGGGTTAAATAGGGAAAAATATATAAATGAACTATGGATTTATGCAACCACCTTTCGATATGAAAGAAAATACTCTGAAATAAATAAAAATGAAGCGAAGGAACATTTTAATTGGTTTAAAAAACAAATACCTCCGCGTTTAGAACAACTTGGCGCATTTTCACAGATACATCTGGACTATAATCATCGCTCACTTATAGATATTTGGGAATGGCATCTAAGAAATGTACAGATTCAAAACAAAAGTACGTCAGATTTAGAACAGGAGTATTCAAGAACTTCTAAATGGATGAAAGCATTTATTAATGGCAAAAAGGTTAATACCCAATCCCAAGCTTTTACACTGGATATTGCCATTTATCTAGGAGAGGTTGTAAAAAGTAATCACAGTGGGTTGGACTGGGGAGTTATTTTTAAACCTAAGTCTTATGTTAGCGTTAATCGCCCAGTTATTATTGGATTCAGGAAAAAAGAAATGGATGTGATCAGGATTGTATCGAATAAAATGTACGCAATTTTAAAGGGACAACGTAACCCTAATGCATTATTTGATATTTTATCATACGTGGGCAGAGTTTATTTGAAATTGCTGATAGGAAGGGATTATGATCTCGAACCTAATTTGAGTGGGAAGATCGTTTAAAATTTGAATATTATATAAAGAACAGAGAGCCGTTAAGCATGTTAACGGCTCTCTTCGTCGTCTTCTGGCAAGTATTCGATCAGTTCACCAGGGAGTACGCCAAGGGTTCTACAAAGTGTGTTCAAGGTTGGAAAGTCAATTCGGGCGTTTGCGTTGGAGGCCAAAGCTTTAACCGTATTCCTATTAATTCCCGTAATAGAAACAATATCTTTCTGTTCGAGACCACGGTCCTTCATAATTTTATCAAGAGAAAATCTAATCACAACAATTCCTCCAAAAGTAATCAAGTAAACTAGTTGACGTGTATAGGATAGAAGTGTATATTTGTAAATAAGTAATCTAGTTAACAAGATTATAAGTAAACTAATTTAATGCCTTCATAGTATCAAAATGTTTTAAAATTAGCAACAGTTACTATTTTGATAATCCTAAACAAATGCGTGAGGAGAGGGAAATAAACGGAAGGGATCTAGTCTGCATCATCCTCTACATACTCGATAACATCTTGAACATGGCAGTCTAGAGCTTTACAGATTTTATCTAGCGTATCAAATTTCACACCGTCTGTTTCTTCGTTGTAAAGTTTGGTGATTCCGTTTCTATGTAATCCAGTCATGCGGGAAAGCTCGGCAATATTTATTCGTTTTTCGCCCATAATACGGGAAAGATGAATCTTTATCATATTTTCCTCCAGCTAAATCCATTCTATAGTGTTAAAAAACAACATCAAAGTATTGACGATGTATTCTGAAAGCAATAAAAATAACACTGTAATGTTCATTTAGTTTATTGAAATGTTATTTGTGAACGTCGTAGTAATATGCTTATCGTACCAAAACGTTTTACAATTAGCAATTAATTATCGTTCAACCACCTAGTTTGAAAAACTACCTGTAGAAGAAAGTATATTGGCAAATAAGAAACTTTGAACAAAGGAATGGAGCGAGGATATATGACAGAATCGGTAATGGGATTGGAACGGGTATCCATGGTTCAAGGGCCGTATATTTACCTCATATGTATGAGATATGCGAGGGGATTCTGTATGACCATCAATACTTCTTTTACCTCGAAAATGGCATACTGTGTCTGCGCCATGTGAAGAAGGTGGAGCAATCATATCATACGCATCTTTATCTGGATGGAGAGAGCGGAGGCTTGCAACTGGCAGGGGGTGTACAAGAGGAAGTTATGCAAGTTGTCACGGAGATCATCGAACGCTTACGCGCCAAGGATGGACTGACATTTTTATTCGATGAACTGCTGTGGCTGCATGGTAGGGGACCCATTGAATTAAACCTTTTCAATAAGAAGGATGAAGTGACCCTAAGTGGCAGACAACTTGCTACGAAATAAATGATTCTTATGCTCTATATCATGGAACTTGTAGAAAAAAATTATGATTTCAGTGAATGTACCAGTTGTTGACTGATGGAAATGAGCGGATACCGAATCAATATGGTCAATTCCACCACAACAGCATCAACAGAGGGAGTAAATCCAAAATCACCTCCGAATAATATGTTTTGCTGCTGCTTTGATGAAGGAGATTCCGGTTCATCCAAGCCATATTGTTCTTTGAATCTCTCTTTCGTTTCATGATCTATGACAAGGTTATCCTGTGCAAAGGTATAGCAGATAGGAACACTTAGCTGTATTAAAAGAAGTAATGCAACGGGTATAAGCACTTTTTTGCTTTGCATGGTTAGCTCCTATGATCTCGTTTTTGACCTCTTAACTTTTGTATCTACGATAATGAAAACAACTTAAAAATGCAACGGAACAATGAGAAAATAATCCCTTTACAGGATTTTATGACCAGAATATAATGGTAAATAACAGCATCGATCTACATACACTGGGTTATCGGGGTATAGCGCAGTCAGGTAGCGCGCACCCTTGGGGTCTGGAATTTCGGAATTGTACGGTAAAACCGCGCTGTATCAACGTTTGACGAGCGTTGGACGAGGCGGAAATAGGCGCATGTGTGCGCGCCTAGTCGAGCGAGGTGTCTGCGGCTAATCTATCGTGTAATTAACGATAGGGGAGGCGCTTTTTGGCTTGGATAACCGGACGGGAAAACGTTATAAAAACGATAGAAAGACGAAGGGAGCAGGGCGGTCGCTTGACGAACTGTTCGATATCTTCTGTAACGCAAAAGTTGCGGAGGGGAGATCACCGCGTACACTGGAAATGTATCGGGAAAGTTATCGTTATCTTTGCGATTACTTAGACGAAAACAGTATCGAACACTCAATAACGGCCGTGACGACGGAACTGTTACGTTCATACGTGGCGTACTTACTGCACAGTAAGCGGAAATTTGACGGCCATCCGCACAAACACGAGCGGAACATGACGGTGGGGTTATCGCCGGTTACGGTGAACACGAAAATAAAGTCGTTAAAAACGATGTTCCGATTCTTGGAGGACGAAGGCTACATAGACCGTGATCCATCGGCCAAGGTTCGGAAGGTGAAGGAGCCTGAAAAGAAGATACAGATTATGAGCGTTGAGGACATAAAGAGTCTCCTCTCGCAGCCTAATCAGAAGACTTACGCCGGCTTCCGTGATTACGTGATCATGAACGTACTTGTTGACTCGTTTATGCGTATCAATGAGGCGCTGTCACTCCGCCGGGAAAATCTCGATTTGGACGACGGACTGATCTACCTCAGCGAAGCCATAACGAAGTCTCGGCGGGGGCGGGCTGTTCCGATACAGCAGCGTACTGCCCGTTTGTTACGTGAACTACTTCGTGAATGTGAGGAGTTCGAGTCGGAATACGTGTTCCTTACAAACTATGGAGGACCGGTACGTGACGATCGCTTCCGTGACCGATTAAAAGGATATGTGAAGGCGGCGGGTCTCAATTTACGCGTTCATCCGCATTTATTTCGTCACACGAGCGCGACGATGTTTCTTGAGAACGGGGGCTCCGAGCGGTATCTTGCGGAGATTATGGGTCACTCGGACCTGCGTATGGTGTCGAAATACACGCATCTATCGACCAAGTCCGTAAAGGAAAAACACGAACAATTTACGCCCATGAATAACATAGTAGGCCCGTTGCAGAAGCCGCGCAAACGGTGAAGACAGGAAAAACGCTCATCTCTTCGGAGGTGGGCGTTTTATGAACAAAAAAGTGCTAGCGCTAGTTAGTAGTATGGTATACAATCAAGAGAGGTATGATAAGCAAAAATAAACCTACCTAGAAGGAGGTTGTTAAATGTATGCGAATTTATACGAGGTTTTGAGCCTCATGCTTCTAACTGCAATTTATGTTAAATTATCTACCAAAATTAAAAAGTAGAGGCAAAGGTCGCTATATTTCTGTAGCGATCTTTTGTTTTATTATACAATAAGAATTGACTATAGGCAATATATTATTATATTTGTTTATATGCGATAAAAAATTTCGTATAACAAGCAATTGATGTAATTATTTCGGATGGGCTGATGAAAGAATGGAATAATTACGGAATGTATATAGATGTGTTTTCGCTATCCGTAGTGACAGCGCCCTAGTCCGATGGTATTATTTAGGTAAACGTGAGATGACGGAGGGGATTCGGTTGATTAACGGTATCGTAAAGAACGACAAGCCAATGGAAGGGCAAGAACAACGGAAGGGAAGCGCGCTCGCGTTCCTCGGATGGACGTTTGTTGTACTCTCATTGTTGTGGCTTCCCGTGGTTACGTCTCCGATCGCGGTCATTCTCGGATTCCTTACGAAAAAAGTTGAAGGCCGCGATATACAAGGGCCGGTAATTATGATCGCGGCGATTGCTTGTGGCGTGCTCGGGGTGCTGGGCGGTCTTTATGCTATTACCAAGGGGTGATTAAGTGCTACAAGAAACTAATATGAAAGAAACCGAGTCAAAGAAAATAGTCGAAGAGGAAGACGATGACCCGAGCTTTTGGGACATGTTTCCGGTAGATAAACAAGTTGCGAGATTAATTTCCGGTTTGATAATCGGAGGCATCATCCTGTGGTTTCTGTACGGACTATTACGTTATGGGATCGTATTTAATGTAACGATAAACTAACTAGTTTTATCGTGTTTTTCATTGCGTATAATCGTTGTTCAAGCATCACGAATACATACATAAGAGTCACAAATAGAAAACCTAATTTTACGCGAAAATAGCGCAAATCCCAAACGGAGGGGCTTGCGCTATTTTCGCGTAAAATTATTCGGATTGTTGTGCCCATTTTTTATAGGACTCATTCTGAAGCTGATTAAAGTATGATGATAACTGGTTTAATTTTTCTTGTAAGGGCGAGATATCATAATTAATGAGGTGGGCATTTATATATGCAACTAACCCCGTCATTACAAATGAAATTGAGTTCTCTAGAGCGAAACAACTAAGACGAATAGAATGCTCACCTATCTCAGGACCAAATTCAGCGATAACATTACTTTCTTCAATAAGGAATCCGTGGTTCTTTTGTATTAATGGATTACTGTGCTTAGCCATGCAGAGTTGGTGATACTTGTGGTATTCTTGTCTTGCAATTTGCTCATAATCATCGACCTGCTTTTTAAGGGCCTCTTCGGTAAATTTTTTAATGCCGGTCGGCAAATTTCTGGGGTCAGTATGCTCGATCCACTGATTTGCTAATTCTTCATCACCAGCTATGTAAGCGAGCATGTAAGATGACTCATATAAAGAGGATGCAATAGTGGCAGTTTGAGTTGAGTAACCTTTGGCTGCTAAGATACGCATTGTTCGTAGATCGTTTACATTTTTTATAAGCAGAGAAGTGGTAGCTTTTAATGAACTGCTGACATCACGTAAATTCAATGTCGGCAGTATATTAATAGCTACGGATATTACTTCACAGGCCATTATATTACCAGTTATATAAGGTTTCAGGTGAGGTTCAAGTATTAGTTCGACCTGCTTTTCCCCTTCTTCTATAGTTGTTATTTTCGGTTCTTCATGTTCCTTGTTTTCTCCCATTTTTAACCCTCCTTTTCTAAATTCCGCAC
Organism: Paenibacillus sp. TY11; assembly: GCF_059772165.1. NCBI lineage: Bacteria > Bacillati > Bacillota > Bacilli > Caryophanales > Paenibacillaceae > Paenibacillus > Paenibacillus sp. TY11. The sequence goes on from NZ_JCBAIQ010000008.1 coordinate 145,350, forward strand.
GAACACAGCCATCACACATAAGTTGCTGTTCCGCTCTCCTTCCGCAGTTTACTACTACACGACTCACCCTTTAGTGTCGACCCTACTAGACGTTTATCTTCGTCCGTGGAATGGCTGTCGCAAAAGGCGGGTATTCATTGTTAGCGGACGTATGTTATTCCCGTCTATATGCGCAACTCTTTAGCGTTGTTTTGCCGTGGAATTAGGCCGATATAGCACCAACGAATAGGTAAGGTTGGTCTAAGGTGAATGATGGTTATTGTACGGAAAAGGACCGTCAGTTATTGCGATCCTTTTATTTTTTATCGGTACTTTCTTTGGCATTCGTTATGTATTTAATTAAATCCCCTGGCTGACAGTCTAATACAGAACAGACTCTATCGAGAGTCTCGATAGTTATAGACTTTACGTCAACGCCCTCGTTTGTTACCCATTGGCTTATGGTGTTAGGACGAATCCCTGAACTTTTAGACAGTGCATACATACTCATTTCTCTTTTCTTGAGCATCTCTTCAAGTGTAAAACGAATCATTCGCGATCCTCCTTATTATTAATTTTATTTTATTATAAAAAGGGTTGACTATATTAACTCAAAGAGTTATTATCGTATCAGGTTATTAACGTTTTGAGTTAATATAAAGTTTCATCTTTATCCGAGCAACAACGTACTGTTCCGAAGCGTCAACGCAACTCATCCTATATATCCCGCTTGGAGGCGAATCATATGTCAATCACGTTAGGTTTCATCCGTAATCGTCGCGAAAGTAACGTCATCCTCACGGTCGGAAGTGGCCGCACTCGCCAAGAACTCCGCGTTACATCGGAATTATTCTTCACTATTATACCGCAAGCTAATCCGTTTCTCTACGGTGATAATGTCGAAGCTACTCCGGCACAACTCGTCGAACTCGGCTTTGAATTAGACGCAGAAATGAAACGCGAAGTCTTCCGTGTTGTTCGTCCGCTAGTTACGCCGGCTCAAGTCCGCTACGTACTCGATCCGATCACGGGTAACTACATAATTCGGTACGTCGGTACACGTCAGGAACTCGTAATACAGCCGCGAGCGTTTTGGAAATTAACGGGAGTCAGTCGTCGGTCGTCGCTCGGTAGCTTAACGTTGTCAATGGATGTAATGAAGGAACTCGGATTCATTGTCGGGAAGGGAGGCGTCCAGATTGAACGTTACAGTAAATTCGCCAGCTACGCGTAACATCGTATTATCACGTAAAAATCGCAAGCGTATCGTCGTAGTCCTAAAATTCATCTATGCTATCGTACTGATTGCGCGAGAGGTGTTGACGTAATGTCTTACTTGGAAATATTCACGGATTATCGGCTTGGTTCCGAAACGACGGGCGAGGCGTTAATGATCGCATTCCGTTTCTATATACTTGCGGTCGGCAACGTATTAGGGAGTCCGCACTTCACCGATGCCGAACGAATTGAGACGTTAAAAGAACTAGATACAGCGTTTAACAACGTATTTCCGAATGGAGGCGTTTCTTAATGGCGGCCGAGCACTGTTACAGATGCGTAGTCGATTTCGGCGACATCCGCATGACCTTTCCGGTGTATTCGCCGCGTCAGCTTACGAAGGATGAACTGCGGCCTCTTGCGATTGAGCAGGCGGTTCAAGACGCGAATGATACCGGCCACAACGTCACAGCCGCCGATATGAAACCGATCGGATTTAAATATGAAGGAGTCGATAAGTATGGAAACTAAGTCAACCGTATTGGAACGGGCGGCGCTTGCTTACGGACCTTACGACCTGCCGCATATGTATGAAGTCGTAGAGGGCGTTTTGTACGCGGATCACTACTTTCTCCACCTTGAGAACGGTACTTTATGGCTTCGTCACGTCCGCAAAGTCGACCATCCGGAGCACACGCACTTATTTATCGACGGTGACTCGGGCGGTCTTCAACTCGCGAATAACGTTCAGCGCGACTTATTGGAAGTAGTCATGGAAACGCTCGATCGACTCCGGGCAATTGACGGTTTGACGCTTCTAATCGACGAATTGCTATGGCTCGATGATCGTGGTGATCTCGGTCTCAATCTCGTTAAGAAGAAGGGATAACGCGCACTCCGATGAACCTAAACGCAAACGGTTCGACGCCAATCGTTCCGTCTACTTAAATGGGGAGGAGACGCGCGTGTATTATCCGGCTGCCCTTGCGCCAACATTGGCGGCTAAACGTTTCAAATCCGTACTTTCCGACGCCAATCGGAGGGAACAATCGCTGAGTAACGCCAATTGCTCGGTAAACTTCGGTCGGTAGTGAAAGGACGCGCCAACGTCCCAACTACCGGCCAGCTTCAATAATTCCTACGTCCGGATACGGCAATATCCGTCAGGCAGGCGTAGTTAATATAGATTTTTCATCCTCGGACGATCGGCTGGTAAATCCGGTTCAGGCACCGGTCGTCTGCTTGTTATATCAGATTAATACGCAGGACACGAACGTAGGTTCCATTTTTATTAAAAATTCTTTAGAAAGACTCGCTTGTATGTTCGAAAGCAGCTATTCTGGAAACATATTAATTAGGAGGGGGTTAACTGTGAAACTGACGCATCGGCAAAAAATCGAAGTATATATGCGTCTCCTGCGGCACTTTGAAGCTGAGGACTATCGCTGGAGAACGGAAGAGTTTCGCTTAATCCTAGAAGGGACAAGGCGTGAAGAATTGTCATACTTCCGCTCATTAATAACCGAGGCGGGCAAGCCTTTCGGCGCTACGTGGCGAGATATTCAGTTCAAACTACATAAAGTTAAAGAGTGCACGCATCCGGAATGCGGCCGTCCTTTTTACGACGTGTCGCGAAACGGGCGTATGTCCTACTGCCACTGGCACCCGTATACTCGGTATAACTATGCCGCTAATGAGCGTCGTTCCGATGAATACGAAGATGGGACCGTTAAATCAGTTTGCCAAATGAGGCACGACGCAGACCGTAAGCGGCGGGAATATAATAGGAAGATTCACAATCTCGATACTGACACTTATAGGTATAACGGATTCTATGAAGACTACGGTTATATACCTGGCGAAAGTTTTTTCGGCAATTAGCTGACTTTGAGTAGATAGTGACATAAACAAAGCGGAGAAAGCGCCTATATAGTATAGGCCGGAAAATATACGAAAATTCTTTTGTTTTTACCTATATTTTAGCAGCTTAGTTACCTGCGTATATGAAAGGGCACTGTAATTTCCTCCGTTTTAGGTTGTTTTTTACGTTGTTTTGCGGCTATACGTTATGAGGAAGTAGAACGTTGCGGGTACACTCCAGCACACCCTTACGTTATTTCTACGATAGTAGTATGGTTGTTTTTTACCTGCTCAGTTACCAACGTATATGAGAGGACTGCGTAACGTAATTTCCTTCGTTTTACCCTACATTTTTCGTGATTTTGTGGCTATACGTTATGAGGAAGATTTGAACATGTTTTTTACGTTCTATACCTGCATTTTGCCTGCTCAGTTACATACGTGTATGAGAGGACTGCGTAAATTCCTCCGTTTAGACCGTATATTTTGCCCGTTTAGTTATCTACATGTTATGAGGAAGTAGAATCGCTCTCGTGTCGATTGCCTGACGACATGACGGCGATCTTTTTATTTACGTAGCTAGTTCAAGAATCAGAACGCAAAGGGAGGTGTTTACAATGGCGGTCGTTAACGAAAGCAACATCGGTATTATCCGCGCAGTCTATCGACTCTCATACGAAGAATTAGGCGCGTTGATGGGCGTGAGCGGGCGTTTCGTGTCCTACGTCGAGAACGGAGCCCGTAACCTACCGAAAGTCAGGGCGGATATGCTCGAAAGAGAACTCAAACTTACGCCAGATAAATTAACGCGCCTAATCGAGATATACCGGGATACGTTACTACCGGGAAAGTAGACGCTACAACGGTAGATATGGCGTGTTCATACGCTTTACCTTCCGCGTCGCTACGCTCCTGCGGACATCCGCCCCTACCGGGACGTCTGTACATATTCTAAGCGCAAGAAAGATTATGGTAGAGATATATTTTCACCGTGCCATCTTTTGGGTGCGGTGAGGCAACGACCAAAGGGAGGCGGCAGCATGGTGTTATGGTATGTTCACATGTATTCTGCGCGTCCAAGAAGAAAAAAAGTATAAGACTTACTATAGGGATAGAATCTCCGAAAAGTCGATAAAAACTGAGGAAAGCCGCGCCAGACGTGGGGTTTTAGCCTCTACTCACCAAAAAGTTATGTAGTCGAAAAGCTGGGTATCTGGCCGATTTTGTAGTCGAAAAGCTGGGTATTTTTCACTAGGGAGGGGTAACATGAGCAATTCTGATAAAAGATCACGTGCCAATCGAGTTTGGAGAAACCTACCGCAAAAGACGAAGGGGGCTGCGATCGTAGCGCAGGAGCGTGCCGATAAACTGCTAGCAGAAGCTGGACTTTCCTCTACGATTGACACAGTCATCCGGACAACTGAGGCGCAGGCACGTGGGGCGCGCAACGTCACAGTACTCGGCCAATGGGCGGAGGAGCACGGCGGTTTTGTGTTCGCGCTCTTTAAAGGCTGCGAAACATTTGTCGAGCGGTTTCCGTTGCTTAGTCAATCCGATTATGCCCGTGTAATGTTCCTCGGGACTTATACGAGCTACGACGGCGGCAGGCTCCAGCACGACAACGGGCGGCCCATTAAACGCGCCGGCCTTGCCGATCTCCTCGGCATGCACCGTACTAGCTGCTCAGAATTGTATAGGAAGCTGGTCGCGGAATCAATCATCTCGGAGGACGAGGAAACCGGAGACTTATACATGAACCCGTCAATATTCTATCGCGGCGAGATCAAGAAAGAGAACACATACGATCTTTCCGAGTACCGCTATATCTGTATGTTCCGCAATACTGTACGCGGCTTGTATGAGACTTACGGAAAAGGCCGTGAAGTCAAACAATTAGCGATCCTCTACGCGGTGCTTCCGTTTATCAACTTCAATACAAACATCGTATGTTTTAATCCGGAAGAGACGCAGGAAGACCGGCTGCAACCGATGGACGTCGAGAGACTCGCGGCATTACTTGGGTATAAGGACGCGCAGAAACTTCGCAAAGCACTCGACGCGGTTAAGCTCAACGGCAAGAACGTTTTCCTGCTCGTGCCCGACGTCCATGATAAACGGAAGCGCCGGGTTATAGTTAATCCGCGAGTTGTCTTCGCAGGGTCAGCGGAAAAGCTGGCAGCGATTAAAGTTCTCTTCAATTAAAAAAGCATCACCAAGGCGGCCCGAATTTCGAGGCGGCTTATTTGTCGTACCCAAAAGGAGGGCCTTACGTGGGTAACAAGATATGGCGGATCGATTCGGACAACCTCGCAGCTTACACAGAGGATGCTACCGTTATGGCGAAGATCAAGCGTAGCTATACGGATTTTCACATCATGGCCGAGTATTTCCGATTCGGCAAGTTAATCGCGATTCAGTATCGTGTACCGGAAGCGCGGAAACGGTCAATCAAGCGGCTGTTAAATTGCCAAATCAGCGCATGACGGCGAGTACCCTATACGTTGAATTAGCGTGGTATTAGCGTATTAGACAAGCGGAGGAACTGTGACCCTCGGCTTATTTTTGCGCGTCTGAAATCAAGCGAAAACACGGAAATGAGTACGAATTATGCACGGTTTTAGCGGGAGGTGAGCTAGTGAGTGATCGAGAGGATGCGGCTACATATTGTCCGTATTACAAGCCGGATTCGAGCTGCGTATTGCTTCACGCGATGTCAAAAGCGGATAAGCGGTGTAAAGCCTGGCGCGGCGATGATTCCGTACAATGTCGGTATTTAAGTACACATGTAGCGAGGAGGTAGTAAACGTGAATCCGCAGTATTACACAGTTGTAACGTTCGCTGACGGGATAAATGTTACATTCGGTGACTCCGTATCCCGCGCGTGGATTCGATTCGCTGCGCCTATGATCGCGGAAGAGGAACGGAAACGTAGACGAAGGGGGAAACGGAAATGAGCGACCAATGTACGCAAGTTATCCATAAGCAAGAGGGCGGCCAGGATATCGTTAAAATTTACGACGCGTCCGGCATTGATACACTGACAGGGACTTGGCCTGTTGATGCAGAGAAGACGCCATTTGAAAGCGCCGTTGATGCGCTATGGTCCGGGTACTTCGAGGTACAAGACCGGCGTCACCTTTTCGGGAATTATCCGGTTGCCGTGGTGTCAAACGTCAATGGAGCGGTGGACCAGTTTGTTAAAGATTTTGAAGGGGAGGAATCAGCGTGAGCAAATTCATTAACTCAAAAACGTGGACAGGCGGCGGCGGTACCGGCGACGAGATCGCCAGCATCGGCCCGTCACTCGGTATCAGTCGGAAGGAGTCGGATAAGCCGACGAGAGTAAAGCGTAAATCCGGTGTAGTTTCGTACTTTAGCGATCGGGGTTACGGGTTCATCTCGTCCGGCGATAACCGTGTATTCTTCCACATAGCGGACTGCGAATCGTTTGATACGGCAGAGGTGCCGATCGGCTTGCGCGTGAGTTACGTGCTAACGGAGGGCAGAGAAGGCAAGCCTGCGGCGAAGGACGTACAAGCAAACTAAACTAAAAGGGGAAATGAAAATGAGTTACGCAAAAGCAAAGGCAAGTTTACAGAGAGCACGCGAAATTGAACAATCCTCAACTGGTATGATGCTGGAATATAAAAGGAAACTCTCCGCTGAAATTTCACAGATAGAATCGGACCGCCGCCTCACCGAAGAGGGCAAGCAGGAGGTCAAAGCCCAAGCTAAACAAAAGCATGCGATTGAATTCTTGCAAAAAACACACACGATGAGACAAAAGTACGTCGCAGACATCAAAAAGACAATCCAGGAAGCCGAAAAGGTGATTTACACGCCACCGAGAAAGCCGGATGCGACGAAACTCGGCCGATTTGAGGACGCTTTCCGGTCACTGAAAACGGAATTAATGTTCGCCACGTCGCAGAAGTCGGCGTTTGATAAGCTGCGCGGCTTCATCGAAAAGTTGGATGACCCGTACCTTGCGAAGCTTGTTCGGGACGACTTTGCGGAGCTCACAACGAAAGTCCTCGCTACTCCAGGGGACGGTAACTCCCAAAAAGGCACTGGCGCTGCGGCGGTAACGACTTCCGTCCGTAGAGAACTCGGCGAGATGTACGACGGTTTGATGAAGCCGTTTCAAAGCGAGGATTTTCGCGGGGCCAGTGAAGTCCTTGAGATTGCGCAAATGCTCGTTGAGGATTCACGCATTCACCGTAGCGTTATCGTAAACAGCGCGGCAGAAGAAACATTCGGGGCGGATTATGCGCGCTATATCAACGATACGGACTCATTTTTTGTTAAACATCCGGAACATATGCCGGAACCATTTGTAGATGAGGAAGGCGACCGTGTCCGTCAAACTGCGGAAGACCGAGCTTGGATTTATAAAGACGACGAGAACCCAACGTTAAGCGTTAGGACCGGAAAGGCGGCGGAGTAATGAGCGATGGTGTTTTAGAGACCGCAAATAAACGCCTTGTCCGGGCGGAGTTTCTGGTCGTGTCAAGAAATGCTGGCGTGCTTCCGGATGCACTCGACGCCGCGTACACACTGGCGGACTTGTCCGGCGTATCCATTGACGATAACGGCAAGGTGTGGGGAGTTGATGACGCGATTGAAACACTTAGGACTAGGAGTGGTTATTTATTTGCACCAGTAGAGCCAGTGAAGCCGAAAGCTATTGGCAGTTGGTACTTATAAGTAGGCAACCGGCGATACGATTACACAAAAAGACCTAGACGACGTAGAACGCCTCACACGCCAGAATAGTTCGATTGATAATCTCGCCCTTTACACGAGAATTAAACGTGCGTCAACGTCTTAACGCTTTATATCGATAACATGGAGGTCCTTCGGGAGCCTCTTTTTAATTTCCTTTAAAACAACACATATGGAGGCTGATTATATGACAAGCAGACTTGAAGCGTTACTCGGAGCCACTACAGACCTACAGGAAGGCGTGTATATTCCACGCTTGGGTACGGACTTCATCGTCAAGGCGCTGGATGAAGACACGCTCGAAAAGGCTCGCGCACAGGCAACCACGGGCAAGGACGGCAGTGTCGACGAGTCGCTATTCAACCGGTTGCTTATCGCAAAAGCCGTAGCTGACCCGGACCTTAACGATAAGGGGGTGAGAGATCACTACGAAGCATCTGACGCAGCCGATGTCGTTAAAAAGGCGTTGTTGCCCGGTGAGCAATCCCGCATCGTACAAGCGTTGCTGAGACTGTCCGGGTTCGTGGACGATGCGAAGCTGATTGACGAAGCAAAAAACTAATCAAGTCGGGCGGGGAGTCTGTATTGCTTCATGAAATCTTTCAGCGCCACGGCATCCCGCCCGACGAAGTTTACGCCAAGGAACGAAGGCATCGGATGTTTATGTACGCGTCGATGATGCTCCAGTTTGAACGGGAGGCAAAGGCGGCGCAACAAAGATAAAGGGGGAATACGAATGAGCAAGTCTAAACTACCGGACAGCGTTCTCGCAGATATGGAGCGCGTAACGCCCGTAATTCGGTTGATTGAATCGGTCTTAACGCACAAGCGTCCCGGTTCGTATGATTTCGCAGATAGCTTTCCTGAGCAGGTAGCGATATGGAACGAAGTGGCCGCAAAATTTGAAGCTTCAGACATGGCGCGTGTACAAGCGACGGGCTTCCGCATGAAGAAACTACTTCACGCGATCGACGACGTAGACGAAGCTGTCCGGATTGGAAAGAACGTAATAGAGCCGGCAATGGCCGTTTACAAGGCGTTGGAACTCCTGGTGCGTGCGATCGAAAGGACGGCGATTTAAATTTCATTCGATCTTATAGGACATTTACGTCTAGTCGATGATCTAAGCCGCCCGCTACGTAAGGCATTCGGTAATATGACGAAGTTTGGCGTAGCAGCAACGGGGATTGGTGTTGCGACTACGGGGATTGCGTTCGCGGCGGATTCCGTTAAAAAAGCGATGGATTTCGAGTCGCAAATGTCCACGATTCAGGCGTTAACCGGAGCAACGGACGCGCAAACGAAGGCCATGCAGCAGCTTGCGCTCCAACAAGGCGCTTTAACGAAATATAGTGCGCTCGAAGCTGCGCAAGGGATCGAGGAGCTTTTAAAGGCGGGCATGTCTACCGCGCAAGTCCAAGCGGGCGGTCTTAATGCAGCGCTCAACCTTGCGACGGCTGGCGGACTTGGCCTAGCGGAATCTGCGGAAATCATGTCGACTGCGCTTAACTCGTTTAAGAAAGACGGCTTAACTGCGGCGCAGGCTGCGGATATCTTGGCGGGTACTGCGAATGCGTCAGCTACGGACGTACACGATTTACGCTATTCCCTAGCTGAGGTTGGCTCCGTAGCTGACGGTGTTGGTATGTCGTTTAGAGATACGAATACGGCGCTCGGTTTGTTTGCGAATAACGGTCTGAAAGGGGCATCCGCAGGTACATCGCTGAAGACGATGCTATCGAACCTGACTCCCATGACTGATAAGGCATACGGCTTGTTCGAGGACTTCAACTTACTGACTGTTAATACTACGGATGCTCTGGCGTTTATGTCCAAAAAGGGAATCAAATCTACGGGAATGTCTGTACAGGCGGTTACGAAGGACATCGAGAAATACGTCGCAGCTCAGACGGGACTCAAGGTTGGGACGGCTAAGTCGGCAAAGGAAACGAAAAAGTTCCTGACAGCGAGCAACCTGATTCATTCCGCTTTCTACGATAATAAGGGCGAGATTAAAGACCTAGCGCAAGTAGCGGATTTGCTGAGAAATCGGTTCAGTAAATTAACCGCTGAACAACGTCAAACCTACATGTATGATATGTTCGGGTCCGATGCGATTCGTGCGGGTAACTATCTATTCAAAGAGGGCGCGGCCGGCGTTAAGAAATTCCAACAAGAGATGGCGAATGTCACCGCATTACAAGTCGCAACCAAGAAGATGGATAACGCAGCGGGTGCGGTCGAACAGTTCCAGGGCGCAATCGAAACGTTGCAGATTTCCGCGTTGCTTCCGACGATGCCGATTTTGAAGAAACTCGCGCAAGCTGCTGCGGATTTCGTCGTTAAGTACACACCGCGAATCACGGCGGCCATGCAGCGAGCGGTTGATACGTCTAAGGCGTACCTCAAGACGCATTTTATCAATAATCCGGAGTTCAACAAGCTTCCAGACATTAAAAGTAAAGTCGCGTTCGCCTTTGGAAAGATAGAAAAGGCGTTCTCCAATTGGTGGAATGGTGGGGGGCGAGACGCTGTAGAGAAATTGACAGCACAGGTCGTTCAGTTCATGGCATCGTCTCTCGAAGCAGCCGTACCAACGTTTGTGAGTGTCGGGCTAAAACTTGGGTCTGGATTAATTGACGGGATACAGAAAGCGATCGCTAATGACCCTATCGCTAGTGCGGTGCTTAACGGTGGTGGCGGGGCAATAGTCGGAGGTTTATTTGGTCCTGGTGGTGCACTCGCGGGGGCTGCAATAGGAGCAGGCGGCGGTGCATCTAATGTTTACATTGGTCAGGGAGCGAAGTCTCTTGGATCGAGCGACGCTGTGAATGGATTCTTTGACTGGACGAATAAGCACTTGCCTACATGGATGGGCGGTGTTCCAGACGACCAGTTGGCGGCACATAACGCGGAGCGGCGGAAAAAGCTTGGCAATAAGCACGCGGGCGGACTTGACCGGGTACCTATGAACGGTTATCCCGCTACACTTCACCGTGATGAGGCGGTCTTAACGAAGCATGAGGCGTCCGAATGGCGTGATCAACAACGCGGCAAAAGCGGTAACGCTCCATCGATCATCATACAGAACGTCACGATCACTAACGACATGGACGTTGAACGGTTCGCAAGTATGTTGGCGCGTCGTCTCGCTATCTAACGAAAGGAGAACAATTCAGTGATTAAATTAATCGAAGGTAGCGGCGTGTCACAGTTCCGCGACGTGATTAAACAGCTCGGACACAACGTAGAGGTCGATATCGAATACGCGACGATCATCGCCCCTCCGCCAGCTCTCCGCGTTCAAGTCGATAATATGAAGATCGAACTCGACGGAGACGATGTAATTGTTCCGGAGCACTTGCGTGAACACACCCGGAAGGTGTCCGTTAAAAGCTCCGCGGGGTCGCTGTCACCGACTACACTCGAACTCAACCGCTATACGCGCGTAACGAAGGAAACGGAATCGTCTGCGCCTGTTAATTCGAAAGCATTCAGCGACGTATTCAACTTCGGATCATTCACGTCCGGAGAGTTCGAGATTACGTTTCATGACACGCTGAAGGCGGGCGATCGCGTGGCCGTTGCGTCGTTTGGCGCGGGACAGCGTTATATCGTGTTGGATCGGATTTAATAACGGGCGGGCTGCGGCTCGCTCTTTTACTTACGAAAGGGAGACGATTGAATTGATTGACGTCGCACGTTTAACTGAGCGGTTACGCCAAATTCGCATTGATCAAGGACTAGACCCGTACCCGAAGCCTGTTCCTAAGTTCGTCAGCACTCCGCTGGCGCTCGCTATAATCGGTCGACTCAAACCGTTTACCGCGATCGTAGTTAAATATGCCCGAATACTGGCCGAGGGCGAGGTTTCACGTATTGATACGGATAGACTTTCCCAATACGTTGAGTATGCGAGGCTGCTGAAACACGCGGAGGAGAGGCTTTGTGGCGTACCGGGCTTGGGCGTTGAGCTATCTCTCGGAGTTATTAACCGCGTAAACAACGCAATAGACGAAGATAAGCTGGATACACTCGATGTTAACGCTCAAGTGCGGAGTCTTCATATTGCGCTTAAGTGGTTGACGAGTAGGGACACAATGAAAAAGGCGGGAGCATTTAGTGATGAGGAAACGTTTCAAGCCGCAATAGCTGATGTGAGGAAGCGTATAGAGGAGGAGTCCGAATGAGTTCACAGCGTATACGACTGGAGGAACAGCTTACACCGCAGCAGCAACGAGCCGCGCAATTACTCGTATCCAACGAGTGGGGCGAACTACTTTCCGACGTTGGAAAGAAGCGTACAATGCAGGAGCTTGCGGACGAACTCGGCATAGCGCGCTCAACACTATACGAGTGGAAAGCGCAGACGACGTTCGCTGCCTACGTTAACTACCTGGCCGAGCGCCAACTTGATTCGATGCGGTCGACCGTGTACACTCAGTTAATGAAAGCGATTATGGGCGGAAATAACGGTATGCCTTCCGTAAAGGCAATCGATTTGTTCATGCGTAGATACGGGCTGCTAACGGATCGGACGGAGGTTGTCGATATGCGTGAAGAGGTCGAGAACAAACGTAGATCGGACGAAGCTATCCGCAAAGACATCGAAGAGTTGGACCGAATGCTCGCGGGATAGTCCGACGATTCCGGACATATAGCCCGTTTTACCTACACGAAGCTCCCGACGCGTACCCGCCTTGTAACTCGGGGGTTGGCTGGCGCGAGGTTTCCGCAGTAGCGGATTTACGCTACACATTCCGGCTGCATACGCAGTGTATAACGGGCGTGGAAACCAGCGTATTTCACTGCATACGTTACCAGCGGGTAGGCAGCCGGATAGGGCGCAAAGCCGCGTAGCTACGGGATTTATACGGATTATACGCTGGTAATGTATATACAGTGCATAGGGTACATTTATGCAGCGTAGTATCAACCGCATAACGGCGCGGGTTCCGAGCGCAGACATATTCGCATAATATGGATTTTGTGCACATGTCCGTGAATATACGCTGCATAAAAAGCGGCCGGGTGGTACGTATGGTCGCGCGTGTCCGATCGAAAACAACGCTTATTTACGCTATCAAAAGCGAATGAATAAGCGTATTTTTGCGTAGAGATTGCGAGGGCCGTACCCCCAAGGGCCCTGCGCGACGGCCCGGAATCTGGTGTACGAAATTTCGGCGTATCAAAAATTAACTTCCGAAAATTATAAAGCGCTCGTCTACGGTAGTGATCCGTGGGCGGGCGCTTTTTCTTCGTTTATACGGTTAAATTTTAGCAAGTGTGCGCGGTGCCTCCTGTGTGATAAACCCGCGTAGCTATCGGATTTTACAATGCAGGTGTGCGCGCATAATTCTTGCAAGGGTGCGCGCCTATCCGCTATAATATGGATATATGCGGTAATTATCCGTAAGACGAACGCTGGACGACCGTACAAATAGTCCGTAAGAAACGCATAGTGGCGCGGGTTTTCGCGTTTTCAGTTATCGGGGTATAGCGCAGTCAGGTAGCGCGCACCCTTGGGGTGGGTGAGGTCGTGGGTTCGAATCCCGCTACTCCGATTTCAATCAAAATGTCCTGCTGATGCAGCTAATGCGTCTGCCGGGCGTTTTTTTTGAATATTACTTACCCTATCGGTCTTTGTCTCTACTGGGTTTTGAAGAGCTAGTCGTATGCAACTAATGTATGTACTTGTCGAGCATTTGAGGGGAGATACGATGAAGCCACTTCTGCACTGGATTCGGAGGCAGAAGTGGCAATTCAACAATCGCTGGCGGAATGGTCTGCTGTATGACTTTTTTAATTTGCCTATAAAGATTCCTGAAGGGCCTTAGAAGAAGTGCTGTAATTAGCATAACGGGGAAGCACAATAGTGTAGTATATTCCTACAATAACGGTACAGACCCCAACTAATAAAAACAAGACTTCAATTGAAATAAATGAAGGAAAGCTTACAGCAACGAAACCTAATGTAAGAGACTGGGACAGCATCATTAAAGGATTAATCAAACCTTGCACACGTCCCATCATTTGAGGATCTACAATACGAGGAAGCCATCCTCCTATGCCAATGTTAATGAACGGAAGTATCAGTGCAATGACAAAGTTGATAATCAGAAAAGCATAGAGGTGGTTAACAAATCCAAGTGTGCACATACCCATTCCGGCTACCAGAACTCCCGCTGCAATCATTTGGTGTAGCTTTAGCTTGGCGGAGATGAGAGAAGCGATTAGGGTACCAAGCAACACACCAGCTCCAAAAATAATACCTGTCCATACCATATACTGCTCATAGTTGCCTGGAGCTAGCTTATATTTAAGAATAAACATCGGTAAAACGCTAAAACCACCATTTAAGATACCGAACATAAAAAAGCCTGAAACCAGCCAAAGTAATAGTCTGTTGCGTAATATGTAAAGAAACCCTTGTTTAAAATCGATCATGACAAGTTTGAATTTTAATTGTTTGAATTGATGTGCCCCGTTCGGAAGGCGTACTTCCTTTGGAATTTTGCAGGAACGAATAAGCAGTGCAGACACAATAAAAGAAATAGCATCAATTAGGATGGCTCCAGTAATTCCAAAGTGCCAGTAAACGACGGCCCCCAGAGTTCCTCCAAATAACATGAAAAGACTCCCCATCATTTGATTGAGGCCTGCGGCAATGGTGTAATCATCTTCGCTTAATATCCCCTGTATAATGGCACTTTCGGCTGGGAAGAAAAATTTGGAGGCAGCACTACGGATGAAGAGGAGGGCAAATATCAAAGGAATCGAATCGACCCAAATAAAAATAAGCAAACATAAGGATAAAAAAGCGCTGATCCAGTCACAATTAACAGCAATTTTTTGTCTGTCCATCCGATCTGCCAGCACTCCAACCACGAGAAATACTACCAGCATTGGGAGCGAATACATTAACTCGGCAAGCGTTGCATAGTATGGCTGATTTGTAAACCGTTTCAACAAATAAAACATGAATGCAGTAACCCCGATAATTCCTCCCATTTGTGAGGCGAAGGTTGCCAGAAAAAACCTGACATAATTCTTGTTTCTGAGTACTTGTTTTAATCCAGTCACAGTTCCATCCCTTTCGCTTTCAAAGCGGTTTTTAGATGCCTGATTAAAATAATAGTGAAAAGTAGGAATATTGTACAGAAAAGTGACTTTAATGTCACTTTAAGTTTGAATTTGCATCGTATCGGACCATCTGCTTTTTAAATTCTGCTGTTAACGATAATCATAGTGGGGTGGACTGGGAAGTTGTTTCTAACTCGTTTGGCGTAGTATGAGGAGCAACATAAACTAAATAACCAGCCGTCGGTTGATATCCGACGGCTGGTTATTTAAGTTTCCAGATGTTTGATTCCTGACTCACAAATGGGTGTCAGTCTCCAATCTTAATTAAGCTAAATCCTCGCCATTTGTAGCGATTACTTTTTTATACCAGTCAAAGCTTTTCTTCTTTTTGTGGAATGGCTTCTTTTAATTGTCCGATATGTTGTCTGAAATAATCAATACGGTAATCGTCTATAATGAGGGTGTAAGAATTACAGAATAGCCCGATTCATCTCATTTACGCATGGATATGTTGAGAAAAAGGAAATGCTCATAGCCGGAAAAGTTTATACAATAGAAGAGGAATAAGAACTGTGAAATTCGACTTTTGATGAAGGATTTCATATAATGTGAGCATATTGTGAACTATTTAAAATTGAAAGTTTAACAAAAAAACAAAAATTAAAATGATTTCCGTCCAGCTATGAATTTCAAAATTTGACGGAGGGAACGAGATGACAATGGAAGAGAGCAGCAGACAGGTACCTTGGCAGGCGTATTACGGACCTAATCTAGGTTATGTGCAGGACCAGTATGAAAAGTATGTAGCGGACCCCGGAACGGTTGATCCGGCTTACCGCGAGCTGTTTGATCAATGGGGTGAGCCGCCACAATCCGAATACTCGGCTGCTTCCATGATAGACAACAAATTGCAAGGCCCCCCCTCAAGTGCTCTGGGGCACCTTGATTCGAACACATTACAGAAAGCGGTTACAGCGGGGAAAATGGTGTGGAACATCCGCGAATACGGACATTTGGCTGCCCAAATAGATCCGCTGGGACTGGATGCCGAGCAGGATACACGCTTGCTTGATCCAGCCTCTTACGGTTTAACTGAACAAGACTTAAAGGCTTTTCCAGCCTCTTTAATATGGGATAACGCTCCTGCGGGAACACTTAACGGATGGGAAGCCATTCAACGGTTACGTGTAGCGTACACAGGGCCGATTGCCTATGAATTTAGTCATATCCATAACGAGGAGGAACGCCGCTGGCTGAACAGCTATGCAGAATCCGGCTGGTCCTCCAAGCCACTCACAACACAGGAACGCAAGTCGTTGCTGGGCAGATTGGTAGAAGTAGAACAGTTCGAGGAGTTTTTGCACAAAACATTTGTCGGACAGAAACGTTTTTCCATCGAGGGTAATGATGTGCTTGTGCCTGTACTCGACGAAATTATTCGTCTGACCACAAATGCAGGAGCAAGTCATGTCCTGATGGGTATGGCGCATCGCGGCCGTTTGAATGTACTGGCTCATGTGCTGGGCAAGCCTTACAGCAAAATTTTCTCTGAATTTCATCATTCTCCGAATAAGGATTTGATCCCTTCGGAAGGTTCTACAGGAATTAACTACGGCTGGACTGGGGATGTGAAATATCATCTGGGTGCTGATCGTTTTGTAAAAGATGGGGAAGCGGTGCAGGCCCGTCTAACATTGGCGAATAACCCGAGTCACCTGGAATATGTGAATCCGGTGGTACAAGGATTTTCGCGTGCGGCACAGGAAGACCGCAGTCAGGCTGGTTATCCGAAGCTGGATGTCAGCAAGGCGGCTACAATTATTATGCACGGTGATGCGGCTTTCCCGGGTGAAGGTATCGTGGCAGAATCGCTCAATTTCACGAATTTGCGCGGCTTCCGCAATGGCGGCTCAGTCCATATTATTGTGAATAATCGTCTGGGTTTTACAACGGAAAGTGTCGATTCACGTTCGACCCGTTATGCCAGCGATTTGGCTAAAGGCTATGAAATTCCAATTGTACATGTGAACGCGGATAATCCCGAAGCTTGTATTGCAGCAGCTCGCATGGCTGGCGAATACCGCAATCGTTTCAAAAAGGATTTCCTGATTGATCTGATTGGTTACCGTCGTTATGGTCACAATGAATCTGATGACCCGGAAACAACCCAACCGCTGGTATATCGCAAGGTGAAGAATCATCCGACGGTGAGTAAATTGTATGCTCAAAAGCTGATGAAGCAGGGGATTGTGGATGAAGGGTTTAGTGCTGGCCTCATTGAAAAGGTCCAAAACCGACTGAAGGAAGCGCATGAGCATGTGAAGAATCACCCGGTAGAGGAACCTGAAATTTCTCCTGTGAAGGCGAAACAAAATCAGGCGTCAATTGTACGTACTGCTGTAGAATTGAAAAAACTGCGCCAAATCAATGAAAACTTGCTCAAATGGCCACAGGCTTTTCATGTATATCCGAAGCTGGATCGAATTTTACAACGTAGAAAAACAGCTCTGAACGAGGGTGAAAAGGTAGATTGGAGCTTGGCGGAGACGCTGGCTTTGGCCACCATTCTCGCAGACGGCAAGCCTATTCGTATGACAGGTCAGGATGCGGAGCGAGCTACTTTTGCTCACCGTAACCTCGTGCTGCATGAGCCTGAAACAGGCCGTACACATTGCCCGTTGCATACATTGCCGGAAGCACGTGCTTCGTTCAGTATTCATAACAGTCCATTGTCTGAGGCGTCTGTCCTCGGCTTTGAGTATGGTTATAACGTGTATTCTCCTGAAACCTTAGTAATTTGGGAAGCACAATTCGGCGATTTTGCCAACTGTGCGCAGGTTATTTTCGACCAATTCATTTCCGCGGGCCGTGCCAAATGGAGACAGAAATCCAGTCTGGTGATGCTGTTACCACATGGTAGCGAAGGACAAGGACCGGAGCATACGAGCGCACGTCTGGAGCGTTTCCTCCAGTTGTCCGCACAAAATAACTGGACTGTCGCCAATTTGAGCAGTGCCTCACAGTATTTCCATCTGTTGCGCCGTCAGGCTGCATTAAGCGAAAGTGAGGAAGCCCGCCCGCTTGTGATGATGTCGCCGAAGAGCCTGATTCGCAACAATCGTGTCGCTTCACCTGCTTCTGAATTCAGCGAGGGAACATTCCGTCCTGTTTTGGAACAACCTGGTCTGGGTGCACGTCCGGATCGTGTAGAGCGCATTGTACTGTGCAGTGGCAAGATTGCCATTGATTTGGAAGAAGCGTTGGAGAAGGATAAGAGTGAGGCAGAAGAGCGTCTGCACATTATTCGAGTGGAGCAGCTATATCCTTTCCCGGAAGAGGAAATTCGAAGTATTTTCAGCCGCTTCCCGCAGGTTAAGGAGTTCGTATGGGCTCAGGAAGAGCCTAAAAATATGGGGGCCTGGAGTTACATTGAGCCTCGTCTGCGGAATGTTGTACCACAGGGAGCGGAAATTCGTTACGCAGGCAGACCGGATCGTTCCAGCCCGGCCAGCGGTTATCAGCAAGTACACAGCCTAGAACAACAGCGAATTATTCAATCGGCGTTGAAACAGGATTCCAAAAACAATATTACACTGGGGAGGTAGCGGCTGTGAGCGATATTATAGTGCCAGCAATGGGAGAATCCATCACGGAAGGAACAATCTCCAAATGGCTTGTAAAGGAAGGGGACTCCGTAGGACAGGGAGATGTTCTACTGGAGCTGGAAACGGATAAGGTCAATCTGGAAATTAGTGCGGAAGAAGCAGGTGTGGTCCAGAAAATCCTTCGTCAGGAGGGGGATACTGTGGTCATCGGTGAAGCTGTTGGCTTGATCGGAAGCGGCAGTGGTAGCGCGGAACCAACCGGTGCCGGAGAAGCAGCAGCGACTCAAGCGCCTGATGCACCGTCCGTAGCGACGTCACCGTCTTCCGTAGAAAGCGGCGGTAAAGCAGTAGAAAAGGCCGCACAGCCTATTTCATCTAATGGTGACGGGAATGGCCAGACGGCATCACCATCCGCCCGGAAGCTGGCGCGTGAGCGCGGAATTGATCTAGAGCAGGTACAGGGAAAGGACCCGCTCGGACGTGTATTTCAGGAGGACGTTAAAACGCATAACAGCGCTGAAGTGTCGCGTGCAGCATCTGTACCTGCGTCTCCCGCTACTAGCAAGCCTGTACCTCCGTCTCCAGCTCAAACGGAGTACAGCAAGCCTGTGGAACGACAGCGGATGTCCCGTCGCAGAGCGACGATTGCCAAGCGTCTTGTTGAGGCACAGCAAACAGCTGCCATGCTCACCACTTTTAATGAAGTGGATATGACCGCCATTCTCGATGTGCGTAAACGCCGTAAAGATAAGTTTAAGGAAAAACACGATGTAGGCTTGGGCTTCATGTCCTTCTTTACGAAGGCAGTGGTTGGCGCGCTCAAGCGTTTCCCTACCGTGAATGCAGAAATTAACGGCGATGATATCGTACTGAAAAAATACTATGATATCGGGATTGCTGTATCTGCCAAGGAAGGTTTGGTTGTGCCAGTTGTACGGGATGCCGATCGTCTCGGCTTTGCTGAAATTGAGAAGAGCATTGCAGATTTGGCTGGCAAAGCACGCTCCAATTCGCTTTCTCTGGCAGACTTGCAAGGAGGAACTTTTACCATAACCAATGGAGGTATTTTCGGTTCCCTGCTGTCTACGCCAATTCTCAATACGCCGCAAGTGGGTATTTTGGGGATGCATAAAATCCAACTTCGTCCGATTGCCATTGACGAGGAACGTATGGAAAATCGTCCGATGATGTATATCGCGTTGTCCTACGATCACCGTATTATTGATGGTAGCGAGGCGGTTCGTTTCCTGGTAACGGTCAAAGAATTGTTGGAAGATCCGGAATCATTGTTGCTGGAAGGATAGAATAAATCGGTAGGGTATCCTCTCTTCATTGTGTGACAAAAGCAGACTCTTGCGGGTCTGCTTTTTTTCCTGCATAGTGATAACATAAGGATACTGACATTACAGGCACTAGATTCAGAGAAGGGCGGGAATTGCTTTGGACAAAGACTTAGACTTGCGTTACCCGATTGGACCATTCGTTATTCCAGATACCATTACAGAAGAACAGCTTATCGCATGGATCCACGACATTGCTGAATTGCCTGCGCAGCTGCGTCAGGCGGTCGAAGGACTGAATGAGCAGCAGCTAAATACGCCTTATCGCGAAGGGGGCTGGACGATTCGGCAGGTAGTTCATCATTTGGCAGACAGCCATATGAACAGCTATATCCGTTTTAAGCTGGCGCTGACAGAGGATACACCGACGATCAAGCCATATGATGAGGGGCGTTGGGCTGAAATACCAGACGCCAGGGAGCTTCCACTGGAACCTTCGTTGCAATTGCTGGAAGGTCTTCATGAACGGTGGGTGACCGTGTTGCGTTCATTGGGAGAAGAACAGCTACACCGAACGTTTATTCATCCTGAAACGGGCCAGACGATCCGTCTGGAACGAAACATCGGCATCTATGCCTGGCATGGCAAACATCACATAGCTCATATTACTTCCTTGAGAGAACGGAATGCATGGTAATTTTTAAAACTATCACCAAATGAAATATAAAGGAATAAAAAAAGAAACCTTTAATGCCACTTTAATCGTGGTTTTAAAGGTTTCCTTTCTTAATTCCTCACAAGGATGATGACTTGGGCGAAGCTGATGAACCGGATGCCTCGGAGGCTCCAGACAAAATGGAAACAGAGGTCGCCCCTGCGTTAACATGACGGTCCAGCCAGTCAACGATGTCACTCATTACCTCGTCGCGGTTTGTTTCATGCAGCATCTCATGGCGACCGTCAGGGTAGAGGCGATACTCCACGTCCTGAAGCTCCAGGCTTCGATACATATCCACTAGCGACAACACCCCTTTACCGAACAAACCCACCGGATCACGATCCCCGGCAAAAATATAAACTGGCAGTTTGGGATTGATGTTTTTCAGCGAGGAAGGCCAGTGGATTTCTTGCAATAGCCTGAAAAAATCCAGAAAAAAGCCTGTCGTGCAAATAGCTCCACATAATGGGTCGTGCACGAATTGATCTACTTCCTCAGGATCACGAGATAGCCAGTCGAACGCCGTACGCACCGGACGAAAGGCACGGTTAAAGCCGCCAAAGACCATAGCGTTGAGCAGCATGCTGCGATGATCCATTCCTTGCAGCTTGGCTTGCAGCAGGGCAACTTGCTCACCGAGTTTTAGCAGACCACGTCGTCCGTTTGTTCCAGATAAAATAAACCCGTGATACTTCTGCCTGTCATCATACATAATTTTCTGGGTTAAAAAGGACCCCATGCTGTGCCCCAGCAAAAAACGAGACTGATCAGGGAATTCCTTGGCCGCAATTTCGCCTAGCTCCAGCATGCCGTTTGCCATTCGATTAAACGCATTGGCTCCCGGCATACCGAGCTTATCAGGATCACCAGCCGTGCGCCCGTGGCCGATATGATCGTTGGCATACACACCGTAGCCGGAAGCAGTGAGCTTTTCGGCCAGACGGATATAGCGGTAGGACGTCTCGCACATGCCATGCGAAATTTGAACAATCCCCTTAATGGGCAAATTCTGATCGGGCAGCCATCGGTAGGCAAAAAGCTCTGTTCCGTCATTTTCAGCGATGGTGAAGGTGTATTCCCGCATGATTAGACATCACATCCTTTAAGCTTTAAGGAAGATAAGATCTAAGTACGGTCATTCCGTCATTCAGCGTGTAACCGCTCAGATTAGCGGGCAGCAGGAAGCAATCTCCAGCTTTACAGGAAAGAGACTCCGTATTATTGTCCCATGTTATGGTCCCACTGCCTTCGCAAATCACGAGAATAGTGAAGCTGTCTTCCGTTGTGGAAAGTGCCCAACTTCCATCTACGATACCCTTTTCCACAACAAAATACTCACAGGCTGCCAGCTGGAGCCATTCTCCAGGCTGTAAACCGTCCGTTTTCATCGTTGTTGCACCTGCACCTTCGTAGGAGGTTACATTGAGGGAATCCTCAATGTGCAGCTCACGAGGCTTTCCGTCCAGACCGGGGCGATTGTAGTCATACAAGCGATAGGTTGTATCCGAATTTTGCTGAATTTCAGCAACGACAACGCCTGCACATAGTGCATGTACGGTTCCGGCGGGGATGAAGAATGTATCGCCTGCTTCAACTGGAACCTGACGCAAACTGCCGAGGATGTCTCCGCTTTCAAGAGCCGTACGCAGACTGTCGCGGGTTACACCTTCGGTCAGACCATAAATAATCTTGGCATCCGGCTTGGCATCAAGCACGTACCACATTTCGGTTTTTCCTAATTCTCCGGCTGGAAGTCCCGCGTAATCATCAGTCGGATGCACCTGAACGGACAAGTCATCATTGCAATCCAGTAGTTTGATCAAAAGTGGAAATCGTCCGCCTTTTTCCGATACGCCCTTGGCCCCGAGCCAATCCTGACCGTAGGTCTCGCGGATTTCATCCAGCCCTTTCCCTGCCAGCTCGCCATTGATGACCGTTGTTGTTCCGTTCGGATGATCGGCAATCATCCATCCTTCGCCAATATGCCCTTCTGGTGGGGTCAGACCAAATTGTTCTAAGGCTCGTCCTCCCCAAACTCTCTCTTTGAACTCAGGTTGAAATTGCAGCGGGTATGGCTTTAGCATAATTTCTCTCCTCCATAATGAGTAATGAGTGCGACCTAACAGAATAAGGAAATCAAAAACGTGCCGCTGGGGCAATAAACTGGGATGAATAGTACCCAAACGAGCTTGAAAAAAGATATATGTAAGGCGGCTAAAAAGCCGCTCATAACCTGAATATGCGAATTTAACAATCCGACATTATTTCTTTTCAACCGCCACTACGTAAGGCGAAGCGGCTCGTTGTAATTGACGATAAATAATGCTTTGACCGCTGGAGATCGGGAGAGCAGAAGCCCATTGAAGGACGGCTTCCGCTTCTTCACTGCCTCCGGCGTGCCCTGGATATAATACGGCAGTCAGAATCCCGCGTGGCCGCAGCAATTGCAAGGCAGCTTCAAGAGCGGCAAGCGTGCTGTCCGTATGCGTGATGACAGTAGGATCCGCGCCTTCGGACGGCAAGTAGCCGAGGTTAAACATGACCGCAGCGACTTTGCCATGCAGCATGTCTGGAACGGCCTCCCGCATTTTCTCATGACCTTGCAGCAGTAGCGAAACTTCTGCTAATGAAGGAGAGGCGTTTTCTTCCAGCCGACGACGGGCGAAATGCAATGCTTCCTGCTGGATATCGAAGCCGTAGACGCGGCCCCGTTTGCCAGCGGCTTTAGCGAGAAACAACGTATCTGCTCCTGTACCGACGGTGGCGTCTATAGCAGTATCGCCTGGCTGCACCCGCGCAGCCACCAATTGATGAGCGTAACTCAGGACGGATAGGAAACCCATTTAAGGCTGCCTCCAGTATTTTCCCTGCCACGTTTCACGTGATTTCAGTTCATCATCAATGGCGTTAAGCACTTCCCATTTTTTAAGCGACCACATAGGTCCCACCAGCAAATCGCGTGGTGCATCTCCGGTCAGCCGATGAACGATCATTTCGGGAGGTAAAAACTCCAGCGTATCAACAATCAGCTTAACGTATTCGTCCTTTTCCAGAAAGCGTAGCAATCCCGCTTCATACTGCTTGACCATTGGCGTTTTGCGCATGAGATGTAGCAGATGGATTTTGATACCCTGCACATCCATAGCCGCTACTGCACGTCCCGTATCGAGCATCATTTCATGCGTCTCTTGTGGCAGACCGTAAATAATGTGGGCGCACACGCGGATATTCCGCTTGCGCAACTTTTCCACCGCATCCAGATAGCATTGAGTATCATGAGCGCGGTTAATCAGCTCCGAGGTCGATTCATGGACAGTCTGCAGACCCATTTCGACCCACAGGTACGTGCGTTCGTTCAGCTCGGCAAGGTAATCCACTACATCGTCAGGAAGGCAATCAGGACGTGTAGCGATGGACAGACCGACAACGCCGGGCTGCTCCAGAATAACCTCGAAGTATTCTCGCAGTTCCTCAACCGGGGCATACGTATTTGTGTAGGCTTGGAAATAGCCAATATATTTGGCGTTTGGCCATTTTAGATGCTGCCGATCCCGAATCGTATTGAATTGGGTGACCAGATCATCACGGCGACGCCCGGCAAAATCACCCGATCCGCGTGCGCTGCAAAAGGTGCAACCCCCTTTGGCAATGGAGCCATCACGATTTGGGCAAGTAAAACCCGCATCCAGCATGACTTTAAACACTTTATTTTGAAATTGCTCGCGCATTTCGTAATTCCAAGTATGGAACCGTTTATCTCCCCACAGGAGAGGAGCAGGCAACAAATCTGTTTTCATGGGTGTACTCCTTTTTTTACGATCACCCTATTGTAACAAAAATCAGTCTTAATTGGGAATCATTTGACCGACAAAGTCAATAAAAAGTGCGGATTTTAATGCTTTCCGGATTGAAAAAGGTTACACAGTATGTTATATTGTAAGCGGTACCAGACATACGATAAAAGGACTGTTTTCGATCCTGAAGATAAAAGTTATCCATCGGCTAATGATTATTCTTCAGGGAGGCAGCTATGCTGTTTCTATCGCCTGCTTTAGGGTAAGTGCACGTCGGTTCCATCACAAATAACCCGTGAGGTGATCTTTTATGAATACGCAGGATAAGACGCGTATGGATAAAGTTACTGTTGAGTTAACCTTTGATGAGGCGTTGGCATTGACTGGTGTCCGTTTTGGGCAGGATCGTCAGATTGGAACGTCCGCACGTCAAAAAATCAGAGCGGCTTGCCAAAAGACAATTGATTTTTCACCTGCTGATGGGGTAGACTATGAACAATTAAATTAGTTGGACCCCAATCCAAATATATTGAAAAAGGAATTTCATTTCCGTATCTTCAAGCGGGGGTGAAATTCCTTTTTCCTTGATAACAGAGTATATGGAGGAGTAACATGCGTTTACGCGGAAGAAAAGGAATACGGGAAAGTCTGGAAGAACAGCAGGACCTGGTCATCTTGGAACCATCACAGTATAAAGGAAAATGGCAGCAGCTTTTTGGTAATGATCGCCCCATTCATGTGGAATTCGGTATGGGTAAAGGGCAATTTATAAGCCAAATGAGCTTCCGGAATCCGGAGGTTAACTATATTGGCTTTGATATGTATGATGAGCTGGTACGCCGTGCAACAGAAAAGTCTCGTCTGGCCTGGAGTGATTCAGAGGTTGATACGCCGCCTAATATCAAATTGGCACTGGCAAACATCGAACAGATCGAGAATGTTTTTGAACCAGGAGAAATTGAACGCATTTATCTGAATTTTAGTGATCCCTGGCCTAAAGCCAAACATGCACGTCGTCGGTTGACGCATCCGCGTTTTTTGGACAAGTACCGTCAGCTTTTGAACAGCAAAGGACAAATTCATTTTAAGACGGATTCGGAGACACTGTTTGAGTTTTCTCTGAATTCATTTGCCGACAGCGGTCTGCAAATGACGAATATTTCGTTAAACCTTCATCGTGAGGGGATCAACGAGGAGCATGTCATGACGGAATATGAACAAAAGTTCATGGGTAAAGGTATGAATATTCATCGTGTCGAGGTGCTGATCGGCAAAGATGTTTTGGAAGAGTACGAAAAAATACGCCTTGAAAAGTACGGAAAGTAAAGTTGCTTCAGATCAAACGGATGAAATAAATAAGACAGGGTGCTTCCTTTTAGGAAAGCACCCTGTTCGGTTCCAGTATATCCAAAATACTCTGTGCGCTCTGAAGAGGATAATATCGCGCTACATTATGGACGTGCTCCTGTCGCTTGCGGACGATTTCTGGAAAATCGTGTAGCAGTCGGTTCATCCATTTAACGACAACATCCAGCGAAGTAATCGGTTCTCCGAAGCCTTGAGCCGTAAAGTATTGACAATTTTCCTCCTCCTGTCCAGGGAGAGGTTTGTGAAACAGCATCGGAATCCCTTTGGCCAATCCCTCGGTGCATGTCATTCCGCCGGGTTTGGTAATGAGCAGATTCGATACCTCCATTAATTTGTCGATTTCCCGTGTAAATCCGAAGATGTGAATATTTGGATGGTTGAACCGGGGATCCAGTTGCATTTTACGACGAATTTTATCATTATGCCCCAAACAAAAAATAAATTGAATGTTTTCTCTCCAATCGGTAAGCGAACGATGTATGACTTCGTCGTTCATAAGGCCCCAGCCGCCGCCCATGACGAGTACAGTCGGGATGGGTTTAAGTCCAAATTGTTCTCTAATTTCATCGTGCCCAGGATGTTCCCAAAAATTTGGATGAACCGGAATACCGGTCACCTGGATTTTCGACACGGATACTCCGCGCGCGCGGAGCTTACGCATGACTTCAGGCGTAGATACAAAGTACCGGTCAACCTCGGGACTAATCCATGTTCCATGTGCATCGTAGTCTGTAATGACGGTACAAAGCGGAACATGTAAGCCTAAGCGCTTCAAACGTGAAATTACCGCGCTTGGGATGGGGTGAGTACATACCACCAAATCGGGACGAAGCTGCCGGAGAATGTTTCGGGTCTGTGTGTAGAACAGACGGTGCAAAGCGAGCGTTGTAAGACGGTTTAATGATTTTTTGTACTGATGACGGTAAACCAATCCGACTAGGCGAGGCTGCGATACAACAGTCTTCTTGTATGCTGTAATAATAAGCGGGGCCATTCTCGGATTCAAAAAGCTCCCCAGCTCCAGCACTCTTGTCTGCACATTCGGAGAAAGCTTCCGCAAGCTGCTTGAGAGCGCATAGGCAGCTTGAGTATGTCCGGCACCGAAACCTTCCGATAATAATAACACTCGTTTTTTAGCCACTCTCATTTCACCTGTTCCTGCTGGGATGTTCTCAATCATACCATATCGGCTTTAAGGCCAGAATGCAACCGTTCCTATTGCTGCAGACGTTCCGATGACTGCTCCTGCAAGTACATCCGTGGGGTAGTGGAGACCCAGATAAATCCGAGAAAAACCTACGATTATCGCTACAGGCAACAGCAGCAGTGTTAGCATTGGTGACTGTAGCATAAAAGGAACGGTAGCTGAAAAAATAGCGGTCGTGTGCCCTGAGGGAAAAGAATGATCCGACAAGGGGTTGCGGAATGTATTTGTACCTGGTAGCGCCAAGTATGGGCGAATCCGCGGGTACAGCTTTTTAACGATAGCTACGGGTATGTGACTGATCCCGAGAGCGATAGCTCCCTTCATACCGGAATCTTTCCATGGATTCGGAGTGAGCCACCAAATAAGGAGCGTGGAGGCTATTGTAAAGGTAGCCCCGCCTAAATGTGTGAGATAATAAAGCCAGAAGTTCAAAAAACGGTTGTGTAAGCGTCCGTTGATCCATTTGAACAACTGCTGCTCCAGATTTACAAGTTTTACGACTAGACGTTGCATTTGGTTTCCTCCGGTTGCCGTTTCAGGTCGGTCGGCAAATATTTTGAATCACTTTGACAGAATCAGGCCATAAGTAATTATTCTCTTGCTCTCATCATATTTTTAAACGCACTTCATTTCAAGAATCACCAAAGAATCACCACTTACTTGGTTCAATTCTACACAAAAATGTTAATGGAATATAAGCCGTATTGTATAACTTTCTTTGCGTTCATCCGTCTAATAAGATAGAGTGTTTAGAAGTGGTTGCTAATTGGCCCACAAAAAGGAGGGACCAAAGAAATAAAAAGTTAGCAAATGGATGAAAATAAGACCTAAGCGTCATGAATGAGAGGCCCAGCGCCGCAATCTCGGTTCAAACGGGAGTTTGTCGTGTTTTTTTGCTGCTGAGACCGGTTTTAGGACTTTGACAAAAGATTGAAAACCAACGAAAATCGTAATGGCATTCCTGTGTCAGCCAAAAGGGGGCTGCGCACAGCCAATGAAGAAAGCAAGGGTCGGGTCAAAAACTACAGAAAAGGCGCACAAAGCGCCGCAACTTGCGCTACACAGATAGAAAACAAACAAACGCAAGATTTTAAGGGGTATAAAAAGGGGGTAACAAGAGATCATGTTAGACGCCATTTTCGTGACGCTCCAGATCATACTGGCGGTGATCGCAGTCTATCAGTTTGCATTCTCCTTGTTCGGATTGGTTCGCAAGAAAAGGAAAGAGCAAGCAGCTCCAGAAAAATCATTTGCCGTTTTAGTCGCTGCTCACAATGAAGAACAAGTTGTTGGAGCATTGATGGAAAATTTGAAGCAACTTGATTATCCGAAGGAACTTTACGATGTGTTCGTGATCTGTGATAACTGTACAGATAAGACAGCGGACATCGTTCGCGCTCACGGTATGAATGCTTGTGAACGTACGAATCCGAATCTGCGTGGTAAAGGCTATGCTATTGAGTGGATGCTCAAGGAATTATGGGCTATGCCGCGCCAATATGATGCCATTGTCATGTTTGATGCTGACAATTTGGCGCATACGAATTTTTTGAGTGAAATGAACAATGATTTGTGCACAGGGGCCCGTGTTATCCAGGGGTACATTGATACTAAGAATCCTGAGGATTCTTGGATTACAGCGGCATACGGGGTATCTTATTGGTACATCAACCGTTTGTGGCAGCTGTCACGTCACAATCTGAACATGGCTAATTTCCTTGGTGGTACAGGCATGTGCTTTGAAACAAATCTGCTGAAGGAAATGGGCTGGGGTGCGACAAGTCTGGTAGAGGATTTGGAATTCACCATGCGCTGCACACAACGCAACGTATATCCAAGATTTAATTACGATGCCAAGGTATATGATGAGAAGCCGTTGACGTTCAAAGCTTCGTCCAGACAGCGTCTGCGCTGGATGCAAGGTCACTTCACGGTCGCTCGTCGTTATTTCTTCCCGTTGCTGTGGCAAAGTATCAAGCATAGAAGCTTGATTAAATTCGATATGGCTCTTTATGGTCTAAACGTGTATATCGTACTGTTCACCTTCTTGATGACAGTAGCTATGTGGATAGATATTGCGTTATTTGGTGGACCTAATATCGAAAATATCTATGTGCAATTCCCGGCTTGGACCGGTGTTATAGCAGTAGGTCTGAATATTACGACCTTTTTGATCGCGATGATCTTGGAAAAGGTCACGTTCAAAAAAGTATATCTGTACTTGCTGCTATTCCCGATCTATCTGGTTTCGTGGTATCCGATTACGTTCTATGCGTTCTTCACACAGAACAACAAGCAATGGAGCCACACTCAGCATACGCGTGTCGTTCGTCTGGAAGAGGTTCAGAGCAAGCAAGGTTAAGTACACGGTGGATTAGGGCTGTGTGTCCCACAGAGGATAAGCGTCACCTGTTTTTATAAAAGTGTTGACGCCTCAATAGTAACGTGATAAGATATTTGAGTATGTTAATTGAAAAGTATGGATTAACAAGCAGAAGGTCCGACTTCTCACCTGTCCGGTATTGCCGGCTGGTCATGATCCAATGATTTGTGAATTGAACTTTCATGATGAATTGAGTATCAGACAGGGATGTCGGCTGTATAGTCGTCATCCCTTTTTTGTGCTTAAACACAATACAACAATAACAGGTTCTGGAGGTGGAGGGTTATTAGTAAGGAACATATGATCAATGATGAGATTCGGGTGAGAGAAGTACGTCTAGTTGGTGCGAACGGGGAACAAATCGGGATTAAACCGACTCGTGAAGCTCTGCAAATGGCGATTGACGCAAACTTGGATCTCGTGAACGTGGCGCCTCAAGCGAAGCCGCCCGTGTGTCGGATTATGGATTACGGAAAATTCCGCTATGAGCAACAAAAGAAAGAAAAGGAAGCCCGTAAAAACCAGAAGATCGTTGACATCAAAGAGGTATGGTTCCGTTCCAACATCGAGGAACATGACTACCAGACCAAGTTTCGCAATGTGGTGAAGTTCCTGAATGAAGGGGACAAGGTGAAATGCTCCGTTCGTTTCCGTGGTCGTGAAATTACCCATGCTAATGTGGGTCAAAAAATTCTCGAACGTGTGAAATTGGAAGTTGCTGATCTTTGTACCGTGGAGCGCCAACCCAAGCTCGAAGGACGCAGCATGATTATGATATTGGCTCCAAAGAGTCAATGACAAATTAAGGAGGAAGTTCAATGCCTAAAATGAAAACACATAGCAGCCTTAAAGGCCGCTTCAAAATTACCGGTACTGGTAAAGTAATGCGTTACAAAGCTTACAAAAACCACTTGCTTTCCCACAAATCCAAACGTGCAAAACGCGTTCTGGGTACTAACCCTGAGATGGCACCTGGGGACGTTAAACGTCTGAAACAAGGTCTTGCTAACCTGAAATAGCACAAGCACGGCAATGAATAAAGTATAAACATTATTTGGGAGGTCTTTTGATATGGCAAGAGTAAAGGGCGGATTCGTCGTTCGTCGTCGTCATAAAAAAGTATTGAAGCTTGCTAAAGGTTATTTTGGTTCCAAACACCGCATTTTTAAAACAGCTAACGAGCAGGTAATGAAATCGCTTGTTTACGCATACCGCGACCGTCGTCAGACGAAACGTAACTTCCGCAGACTGTGGATCGTGCGTATCAACGCAGCAGCTCGTTTGAATGGTTTGTCTTACAGCAAATTGATGCACGGCCTGAAATTGGCTGGTGTGGACATTAACCGCAAAATCTTGGCTGATCTTGCAGTCAATGATATTAATGCATTCAACTCTTTGGCAACTGTTGCCAAAGGCAAAATCAACGCTTAATTATTAATAATGAAGGCGTGGAAACCACGAAAGTGGTAAAAAAGGTATCCCAAGCAGTACGCTGTGTAGGGATGCCTTTTTTTGTACATACTTAAAGCTACGAAAAGACTTAGTTTTCTCCAAAATACGAATAAATATAACGTGTGATGGCAGAATGTATGTTTTTTTTAATTTTGTAACGCTTACATTGATGGGATTTTAAAAAAAATTGACCCAAGGTTATTAATTGTCTAGATTTTAGCCGATCATAATTGTATAATCTCTAAAGTAAGTCTTCTGTACGATCTGTCTCGTCAGTAAATGACATGCATGAGCATGTACATTTTTAAAGAAAAGAGACAGTCCAGGGATCTAACACTAAGGGGGAACAGTATCAGCATGAAGAAAATGTTCAGTATGTCTTTGGTTATGCTGCTGGCGATCTCGGTCATTCTCGCAGGCTGCGGTAACAAAAATCAAGGTGCGTCCAACACAAATGGTGGAGACACAGGCGGTTCTGCCAAAACATCGAATGTCCAAATCGGCATGGTTACAGATGTAGGTGGAGTAAACGACAAATCGTTTAACCAATCTGCTTGGGAAGCACTGCAAGCCACTGAGAAAGAATCAGGCGCTAAAGTTAAATACCTGCAAAGTAAATCCGATCAAGATTATATTCCTAACCTGAACCAATTTGTTAAGGGTGATTTTAACCTGACTTGGGGGATTGGTTTTAATCTGGCGAATGCGATTGGACAAGTAGCGAAAGATAACCCCAACAAAAATTTGGCGATCATTGACAGTGTCGTGGATGCGCCTAACGTAAAATCGGTTGTTTTTGCTGAAAATGAAGGTTCCTTCCTGGTGGGGGTTGTAGCTGGTAAGCTTACCAAAACAAACAAAATTGGTTTTGTGGGTGGACAAGACAGCCCGCTGATCAAACGTTTTGAAAAAGGATTCGAAGCAGGGATTAAAGCTGTAAATCCAAATGCAGAACTGATAGTAAATTACACAGGTGCGTTTGATAAGCCGGATCTCGGCAAGGCTGCTGCTGCAACGATCTACAACGATGGTGCTGATATTATTTTCCATGCAGCTGGCGGATCAGGTACAGGCGTATTTAACGAAGCACTCGCACGTAAGCAACAAGGTCAGCAAGTATGGGTTATTGGCGTAGATAAAGACCAATCACTTGAGTTTGGTGACGAGGTAACATTGACTTCGATGGTAAAACGCGTAGATGAAGCTGTAAAACGCGTATCCCAGGAAGTAATTGACGGTAAGTTTAAGGGCGGTGTCGAAACACTGGCTCTGAAGGATAACGGAATTGGTTTGGCGGATACATCAACGAAAAACGTTCCTAAAGACGTGCTTGATCTTGTGGAACAATACAAGCAAAAAATCATTAAGGGCGAAATTACAGTTCCTTCGAAATAAGTCTGGCTTGAAGAACATAGAGGTGGCGACAAGGCTGGTTCATAAGACTAGCCTTGTTCTTACGTCTGGAGTTATACAGATAACGGTCAAAATCAGCTCATTGTTTGAGCACATACTATAAAGTGTATAAGGGTGATCTCATGGATGCAGCGACCCCAGTCGTTGAGTTAAAGCAAATTACAAAACGATTCCCCGGCATCGTTGCCAACGACTCCATCAGCATCAAGCTGCATAAGGGAGAAATTCATGCCCTTTTGGGTGAGAATGGCGCGGGTAAATCTACGCTTATGAATATTCTTTTCGGACTGTATCAGCCGGATGAAGGGACAATTGAAATCGGAGGTAAACCAGTACAGATTGATAGTCCAAATAAGGCGATTGATCTGGGGATCGGCATGGTGCATCAGCATTTTAAACTCGTGCAGCCGTTTACCGTTACCGAAAATATTGTCCTGGGCTCGGAGCCACGTAAGGGTCTGAAAATCAATTATAAAAAGGCTGCTGCAGAAGTACAGCGGTTGTCTGAGCAATATGGTCTTCAGGTAAATCCGAATGCCAAAATTGAGGATATATCTGTTGGTATGCAGCAACGTGTGGAAATTATCAAAACGCTCTATCGCGGTGCAGATATTCTGATTTTCGATGAGCCTACAGCTGTGCTGACGCCGCAGGAAATCACTGAGTTACTGGACATTATGAAACGCTTGGTAGCCGAAGGTAAATCAATTATTCTTATTACTCATAAACTCAAAGAAATCATGCAAATTGCAGATACGGTTACGATCATTCGTCGAGGTCAGGTTATTGATACGGTCAAAACGTCTGAAACAACACCAAATGAGCTGGCGGAGAAAATGGTGGGCCGTCGTGTGTCCTTTAAAGTGGATAAGCAGCTTGCTCAACCAGGACAAACTGTACTGGAAATGAACAATGTAATCTCTAAAAACAAGGATGGCATTAGTGTTCTGAATGAATTGAACCTGCAGGTCAAGGCGGGCGAGATTTTGGGGATTGCCGGAGTAGATGGCAATGGACAGAGTGAGCTGATTGAAGCTTTGACAGGCTTACGCAAGGTGGATGGCGGGAGTATCCGTTTGCTCGGACAAGAGGTAGCGAATCAGCCACCACGCAAAATTTCAGAAGCAGGAGTTTCACATATACCGGAGGACCGTCATAAGCATGGGCTGGTGCTCGATTTTTCCATGAGTGAAAATATGGTGCTGGAGACGTATTATCAGGCGCCTTACAGTAAAAATGGCTTCTTGAACAAAGATGCTATAGATAAGCAAGCAAAAAGTCTTATCGAGAAGTTTGATGTAAGAACACCAGATATTCACACCAAGGCAAGAGCGTTATCTGGTGGGAATCAGCAAAAAGCTATCATTGCGCGTGAAATTGATAAAAATCCAGACCTTCTCATTGCAGCACAGCCTACACGCGGTCTGGATGTCGGAGCTATTGAATTTGTCCAAAAACAACTGATTGCCCAGCGGGATCAAGGTAAAGCTGTGCTGCTCATTTCTTTTGAGCTGGACGAGATTATGAACGTATCCGACCGAATTGCTGTCATCTATGAGGGCAAGATTGTCGGTGAAGTGCTGCCGGAAGAAACGAATGACCAGGAACTGGGACTGATGATGGCAGGAAGTGCAGTGAAGAAAGGAGTAGAGAATGGCTAACCTATTGAAAATATTTACGAAAGACTCCTTTGTTCTGGCGCTGGTCTCTATTATTTTGGGTCTCCTTCTGGGTGCTGTCGTGATGCTGATTGGCGGGTATGATCCTATTGTTGCATATTCCGCTTTGTTTAGCCGTGTGTACGGAGATTCTTACAACTTTGGAGAGGCTATCCGTGAGATGACACCGCTGATTTTAACGGGATTGGCATTTGCCTTTGCGGCCCGTGCCGGATTGTTTAATATCGGCGGCGAAGGTCAGTTTCTGGTCGGTATGACAGCTGCTTCGATTGTGGGCATCAAACTCCATGGGCTGCCTGCTATCATTCATGCACCGCTGGCTGTGATTGCAGGAGCAGTTTTCGGAGGCCTGTGGGCTGCGATTGCTGGCTATTTGAAGGCTAAGCGAGGCGTAAATGAAGTTATTACATGTATTATGATGAACTGGATCGGTCTGTATTTGGCTAACTTGGTGATCAATCAGTTTGCACTTATGGAGGGTGAAAATCGTTCTGTGGATATTCAGCCTTCCGCTTCAATTTCCATTGAATGGCTGTCGCAGATGATGGGGAATGCTCGGGTTCATTGGGGCACGGTGATTGCTGTGCTGGCGGCAGTGTTTTTCTATATTTTCATGTGGAAAACGAAGCAGGGCTATGAGCTTCGGGCTGTCGGATTTAATCAGGATGCATCCCGTTATGCAGGCATGAATGTAAATCGTAATATCATAAAAGCGATGTTCATTAGTGGTGTTTTTGCCGGATTGGCAGGTGCCTTTGAAGTGCTGGGGGTATTCCATTATCAATCTGTCATGGCAGGATCACCGGGAACCGGCTTTGACGGTATCGCTGTGGCTCTGATCGGGATGAATAACCCATTCGGTGTGCTGCTGGGGTCTGTTTTGTTCGGAACGCTTACGTATGGTTCTGCGGGGATGAGCTTTAGCGCGGATGTACCGCCCGAAATTATCCGGGTTGTCATTGGCTCGATTATTTTCTTCATTGCGGCCCAAGGTATTGTACGTTGGGTTGTGAAGCCGCTCTACTCCAAGCGGAAGAAAGAGAAGGTGTTGTAAAATGAGTTGGTTAACACTTGGTGAATTAATCCATACAACGCTCGTTTTTGCGACGGCGATTATCTTTGCGTCTCTTGGCGGAGTTTTTTCGGAAAAATCCGGTGTAACGAACCTTGGGTTGGAAGGACTTATGGTATTTGGGGCCTTTGCGGCGGGTGTCGGCGGATTTTATGCCGAGCAAGCGGGACTAGGAGGCACCTCTGCGGCCTGGGTAGGTGTACTGTCGGCTGCGGTGTTCGGTATTCTGGTTTCGTTGATTCATGCTGTAGCCTCTATTACGTTTAAAGCCGATCAGGTAATAAGCGGGATAGTCATTAACTTTCTGGCAGCAGGTAGTACACTGTACATGGTCAAGCTTTTATTTGAGGGTGATGGTGACACCGGTCGGATTCAGGGTTTTAACGAAATATCCATCCCTTATCTTGTGGATATCCCGATTGCAGGAAAAGCCTTTTTCCAAGCTTATCCAACGACATACCTATCCATTCTATTAGTTATTATTGGCTATTTTACTTTGTATAAAACTCCATTTGGCTTGCGTTTGCGTTCGGTTGGGGAGCATCCGGGTGCAGCTGATACAGTGGGGATCAAAGTAAATCGCCTTCGTTATATCGGTGTTATGATCAGTGGTGCGTTGGCTGGGATTGGTGGAGCTACAATCACCCTGACTACAACCAATATGTTCTCGCACAATACCGTTTCGGGGCAGGGATATATTGCTATTGCCGCTATGATTTTTGGCAAATGGAATCCGCTCGGCGCTTTTGGCGCAGCAGTGTTTTTCGGTTTTTCACAAGCAATTCGCAACTATGTACAGCTGTTCGCATGGTCGCAAAGTATTCCCCAGGAAATTATTTTTATGTTGCCGTATCTCCTGACGATTATTGTACTGGTAGCGGCTGTCGGACGTTCACGCGCTCCGGCCGCTTTGGGTCAACTTTATGATCCAAGCAAGCGTTAATAACTCATAGTCAGCTTGATGCTGTATGTTATGAATTATGTACATTGGTGTATATGAAAATCTGGTATCTGCATGTGCAGGTACCAGATTTTTTTACGTTGTGCAGGCATTTAAACATACGCTTCTGGCATGAATGGAATAGACTGTGCTATGCAGATTGGACGGACGCTCGGCCCCTGTCAGCTCCAGTCTATTTTGTGGTGGTGGTGAGCTATCAAGGAGCCGTTCAATCTGTCCATCCGTTGAGAAAGAAGGAGGAAATACGATGAAACAGGCAGTAACCAGAAAGCAGGTGGAGAAGCTTGTCGGCAAAGTCATCTTCGCTACTCGCAAGGATGGTTCCCAGATCAGCGGCAAGCTGATTCGCATTTCGGGTAACCGACTGGTTCTTCAACCAAACCGCAAGAAAAAAGTAAACACGAAGGCAATTATTCCTCTGGTGCTGTTTGACTTGCTTGCCATCGGCACAGCTCCTTACGTTGGTGGCTACGGTGGGGGATATGGAGGCGGATATGGTGGTTACGGTCCAGGTTATGGAGGACCAGGATATGGCCCGTATACAGACGGGGGATACCCCGGAGTAGGCTATCCGTATTACCCCAATTTATTTTAGTTCTACAAAATCACGAACCCGAAAAAGATACTTTTCACAGAGACTTTTCGAGTTCGTGACATCGGCTCAGAGCTACGTATCGCAGCATGTGATATTGATGACGCAGATAAAAATGGATCCCCCGGATATTGTCTTCGTCCACCATGACTTTAGCCCGCTTGCAGCGCCGCAGTCGGCCGTAATGCTCGGCATGTTCCAGCAGTTTTTTTCCGTATCGCTTACCTTGATGAGCCGAAGAGATTGCGATCAAATCAATGTATAATAGTTCTCCATGCAGCATAACATGAATGAAGCCAACAACCTGTGCATTATCCGGCCTGCAAGCTACAAAAGTGATGCCCCGGTTTAAGCGCCGGGGTAATTCTTTGCGTATTTGATCCATTTCATGGGCACTTAAATGCGATAGGGGGACAAGCTCTTGCTCGATTAGACGAAAGATCATGGTGTCATCTTGAGCGCTGCGTTTGCGAATCATAAACGGGCCTCCTTTTCTACCCTTTTAACAAGATAAGACATGGCTTTGGAGGAGTGCACAGTCTCACCGTGTGGTCTTTTTTATAATATGCGGGTACCTCTTACAAGCGTGCGACTCTGAGGTGCTTCAGAAGAAAAACACAAATTTTTATGAAATCTGGGTATTGACTATCCCAGATGGGAGACATATAATGTGTCTAAACATTTGAAAGAATGACATGAACTCAACGGCAATGAAGAGGACGAAGTGATTAGGGCTCTTTTGTTCAGAGAGTGAAGCATTAGCTGCAAGCTTCACCAAAATCCCTTTTTAACGAGCTCACCTTGGAGCTGTTTTCCTGAAAAGTATTTGGGCCCGATGGTATTAACGGTGCGCTGAATCACCTATTAGGGAAAATCGTACGGTCTACGTTACAGACGCCAGATATGGAGATCCTTTGTGATTTCTGTACCTGCCAAGGTTCGATATTGCGAAATATCGGGCAAACACGGGTGGTACCACGGAAGCTATAGCCTTTCGTCCCTCAGTAACAGCAAGTCTGTTCTAGGGATGAAAGGTTTTTTTGTTTTTACAAATGTCAGATGTATGTAAATTTTGTGAAGGAGGATGACCAATGAGTGCACAAATTCCTGAAGTTAGGTCAACCGATGAATTACGTGAAAAGTGGATGAAACCTGAAGTGATTACAGGTTCGGAAATTTTACTCCGTAGCCTTTTGCTGGAGGGAGTAGATTGCGTCTTCGGATATCCTGGTGGTGCAGTGCTTTATATCTATGATGCCATGTATGGTTTTAAGGATTTCAAGCATGTCCTCACTCGTCACGAGCAAGGAGCTATTCATGCGGCAGATGGTTATGCACGGGCGAGCGGTAAAGTGGGTGTATGTATCGCGACTTCCGGACCTGGAGCGACAAACCTGGTAACTGGCATTGCGACAGCTTTTATGGATTCGGTGCCGTTGGTGGTCATCACAGGTAACGTTATATCTTCCCTGATCGGTACGGATGCTTTCCAGGAAGCCGATATTACGGGAATTACAATGCCAATTACGAAGCACAGCTACCTGGTAAGAGATGTAGAGGATCTGCCACGTATCATCCATGAGGCATTTCATATTGCCAACACAGGCCGCAAGGGACCTGTACTCATTGATATTCCGAAGGATATTTCCGCAGCCCAAACGTTGTTTGTTCCACAAACGGAACCTGTGACCATGCGGGGTTATAACCCGAAAGTGCTGCCTAACAAAATTCAACTAGACAAGCTAACTCAAGCAATTACCGAAGCAGAACGTCCATTCATTCTGGCAGGTGGCGGAGTTGTATACTCCGGTGGACATGAAGCACTTTACGAGTTTGTTCGTAAAACGGAAATTCCCATTACGACAACATTGCTCGGATTGGGAGGTTTCCCAAGTGGGCATGAACTGTGGACGGGGATGCCGGGGATGCATGGAACGTACACTTCCAATCAGGCGATTCAACAGTCAGATCTGTTGATCTGTATCGGTGCCCGCTTTGATGATCGGGTGACAGGCAAGTTGGATGGGTTTGCTCCTCAAGCCAAAATCGTCCACATTGATATCGACCCTGCTGAAATTGGAAAAAACGTTGCAGCGGATATTCCAATCGTAGGCGACGTGAAGGCAGTACTGGAATTGCTGAATCAGGATGTGAAACGCGCGGATCGGGCAGATGCATGGAGAGCGCAAATTCAGCAATGGAAGGACAAGAAACCTTATTCTTATAAGGATTCTGAAACGGTGCTTAAGCCACAATGGGTTGTCGAGTTGTTGGATAAAACGACTAAGGGCGGCGCAATCGTAACGACGGATGTAGGACAGCATCAAATGTGGGCAGCACAGTATTACAAATTCAATCAGCCACGCTCATGGGTGACATCTGGTGGACTGGGTACGATGGGATTTGGTTTTCCTTCTGCAATTGGCGCTCAGATGGCCAATCCGGACAGATTGGTGATCTCGATTAACGGGGACGGCGGTATGCAGATGTGTTCGCAGGAATTAGCCATCTGTGCAATCAATAACATTCCGGTCAAAATCGTAATCATCAACAACCAGGTACTTGGAATGGTTCGCCAATGGCAGGAATTGATCTATGACAATCGGTATAGTCACATTGACCTGGCTGGAAGTCCGGATTTTGTGAAACTGGCCGAAGCATATGGTGTAAAAGGACTACGTGCTACGAATAAGGAAGAGGCACGTCGGGCTTGGCAGGAGGCGCTTGATACTCCCGGACCGGTCGTTGTCGAGTTTGTAGTCAGCAAGGAAGAGAATGTATATCCGATGGTGACACAAGGTTCGACAATTGATCAAATGCTGATGGGGGACGAGTAAAATGACGACTAAAAATACCATTGCTGTACTGGTAAATGATCATCCCGGCGTTTTGCAACGTGTTTCCGGCCTGTTTGGTCGCCGTGGCTTTAACATTGAGAGCATAACCGTGGGTCAATCGGAAGAAGCCGGATTATCCCGTATGGTCATTGTGACTGTAGGAGATGAGAACAACCTGGAGCAGATTGAAAAGCAGCTTTACAAGCTGGTTGATGTGATCAAGGTCATCGATCTCAGTTCCAAGCCGATGGTTGCTCGGGAATTGGCGATGATAAAGGTAAAGGCAGAACCGCCTCAGCGGCCAGAGATTATGGGCGTGGTAGAAACGTTCAGAGCAGCTGTAATTGATGTTGGAACGACGAGCTTGATCGTTCAGGTCATTGGCGATACGGAAAAAATAGATGCCATGATCGAGTTATTGAAGCCTTACGGAATTCGTGAGCTGACCCGAACCGGGGTTACAGCTATGATACGTGGCAATGCTTAATATGGAGCTTTAACGAATTACCGCTTATAGCGCATTACATCAATAAAGAACCGCCCGCATAAGAGCGGGGGCTCGAAGAGATTTTTAGATACCCATCACGAAGCAAAGTCTCTTGGAGTACCCGCTCATTATGAAGGGTCCAATTAAAAGGAGGAAATTAACCATGGCAGTTACAACGTACTACGAAAAAGATGCAGAACTCAGCGTATTGAAAGGAAAGACAGTGGCCGTTATCGGTTACGGTAGCCAAGGACATGCTCAAGCACAAAACTTGCGTGACAGTGGTGTGAATGTTGTTATTGGTTTGCGTGAAGGCAAATCAGCTGATGTCGCAAGAAACGACGGTTTTGAAGTTCTGAACGTAGCTGATGCAACAAGCCGTGCAGATGTGGTTCAAATTTTGTTGCCGGATGAAACACAAGCTTCTGTGTACAAAAATGAAATTGAACCTAACCTGAAAAAAGGCGCAGCTCTTTTGTTCTCCCATGGTTTCAACGTTCATTTTGGACAAATCGTAGCTCCTAAAGATAGCGATGTATTGCTGGTTGCTCCAAAATCCCCAGGACATATGGTACGTCGTACCTATGTAGAAGGATTTGGTGTACCGGGTTTGATCGCAATTGAGCAGGACGCAACGGGTCAAGCCAAAGAAATCGGTCTTGCTTACGCAAAAGGCATTGGCTGTACACGTGCGGGCGTAATTGAAACCTCCTTCCGTGAAGAAACGGAGACGGATCTGTTCGGTGAGCAGGCGGTATTGTGTGGCGGCGTGAGCGCACTCGTAAAAGCAGGTTTTGAAACATTGACTGAAGCAGGATATGCTCCTGAGATGGCATACTTCGAATGCTTGCATGAGCTTAAGCTGATCGTTGACCTGATGTATGAAGGTGGATTGGCAACGATGCGTGATTCCATCAGTAATACAGCGGAATATGGCGATTATGTAACTGGACCACGTGTGGTAACGGAAGATACGAAGAAAGCCATGAAGGAAGTATTGACTGACATTCAGCAAGGTAAATTTGCTCGTGACTTTATTCTTGAAAATCAATCTGGACGTGCATTCCTGACGGCGACTCGTCGTAATGAAGCTAACCATCCGATTGAAGTGGTGGGCGGACAACTGCGTGAAATGATGCATTGGATCAAAAAGTAAGAACCTTTTGTACAATGAGCTCGACAACATGAATTATTTATAAACATAAATTACAATGCGGCTCTGCTTATGCGTGAGCCGTATTGTAATTTAAGGGTCCTAATCCTGAGGGAGGTGCGTTACGTTGCGCAAAATATATATATTTGACACAACGTTGAGAGACGGAGAGCAGTCACCTGGCGTGAACTTGAATACTCGTGAGAAAGTGGAGATCGCTTATCAGTTGGAAAAGCTGGGAATCGATCGTATGGAAGCTGGTTTCCCGGCTGCTTCTCCGGGTGATCTGGCGGCTGTTAATGCAGTAGCAAAAGCTGTCAAAAATTCGACGGTTATTGGCCTTTCGCGTGCAAGGGAACAAGATATTAATGCGGTTCGTGAGGCACTCAAGGGAGCTCAGGACCCGTGTATCCATATCTTTTTGGCAACCTCTCCAATTCACCGTCAGCATAAGCTGCGGATGGAGAAGGCACAGGTATTGGAAACCGCTCGTGCAGCCATTCGCTATGGATTAAAATATTTGCCCAAAGTAGAGTTTTCTTTGGAGGATGCAGGTCGTACTGAGCTTGATTTTGTGGTTGAAATGGTCACCATGGCTGTACAGGAAGGGGCTTCTGTCGTCAATATTCCAGATACGGTGGGTTACTTGACACCTTACGAATATGGGAATATCTTCAAACATATCAAGGAAAATGTGGTTGATGTGGAGAAGGTTCAATTGAGTGCACATTGCCACAATGACCTGGGAATGGCCACCGCTAATACACTCGCTGCCATTCTGAACGGGGCGGATCAGATCGAAGGAACCATTAACGGTATCGGTGAACGCGCTGGAAACACGGCCATTGAGGAAATCGCAATGGCACTGGAGACGAGACAGGAATTTTTCCAGGCCAAAACGTCTCTGCAATTGTCTGAAATTGCACGCACGAGCCGTTTGGTTAGCCGTTTGACGGGGATGGTGGTGCCGGGCAACAAGGCGATCGTTGGAGCCAATGCTTTTGCCCATGAATCAGGTATTCACCAAGACGGCATGCTGAAGGAGAAAACGACCTATGAAATCATGACACCGGAAAGTATCGGTCTGAAAGAAAGCAAGCTGGTACTGGGCAAGCATTCAGGTCGTCATGCTTTCCGTGAGCGTTTGATCGAGTTGGGCTACGAATTGAATGAAGAAGATCTGAACCGCGCTTTTGGTCAGTTCAAGGATTTGGCTGATAAGAAGAAGGAAGTATCGGACGATGATATTCTGGCGTTGCTGGAAGAAAAATTGGCCGATGCACCTGAAGTCTTCAAGCTGGAAACGATTTTCGTAACCTATGGGAACAAGGCTACGCCTTCCGCTCAAGTACGTCTGGTTAACGACGAAGGTCAGGTTATCGAGACAGAAGCTGAAGGGAATGGTTCAGTCGATGCGATCTACAATGCGATTGACCAAGCCAGCAGCGAGAGTGTTGTACTTTCAGATTACTCCATCAAATCAGTTACCCATGGTAAGGATGCTCTGGGTGAAGTGCATGTGGTGTTGACTCAAAACGGACTGTCAGTACAGGGACGCGGGGTAAGCACCGATATTCTGGAAGCAAGTGCTCGGGCTTACGTGGATGCGCTTAATGGTTTAATCGACAAGCGTAAAAATTACAGCAATCGTGTAGATTATAAGTCCTAATTTTTTTGG
This sequence comes from Paenibacillus sp. TY11, assembly GCF_059772165.1. Taxonomy (NCBI): domain Bacteria; kingdom Bacillati; phylum Bacillota; class Bacilli; order Caryophanales; family Paenibacillaceae; genus Paenibacillus; species Paenibacillus sp. TY11. The sequence continues at coordinate 187,895 of NZ_JCBAIQ010000008.1, forward strand.
AGACGTAAGAGTTTGACATGTACAGGATCGGGTGTTTCCGGTCCTGTTTTGTTTTCTCTGATGAAAAATCCAGCTTATAGGCTAAGCCTATTAATTGATAGATTCTACATCTTGGTCAAAGCCCTGCCATGTATGTTACAAAGAAGGTATGAAAAATACACCTGTATGGGTGTATAACAAGAGGAGTGTACGTGATGGCAGACGTTAAAAAGATTGCGGTAATAGCGGGAGATGGAATCGGACCGGAAGTGGTCGCTGAGGCAGAGAAAATTTTGAAACGTACGGAAGAAGTGTTCGGCCTTTCATTTGAAACGGAGCATGCGCTGTTCGGCGGGATCGCCATTGATAAAAAGGGTACACCATTGCCGGAAGAAACACTGGCTGTATGTCAATCTGCAGATGCCGTACTGCTGGGGGCGGTAGGAGGACCTCAATGGGATAACAATCCTAAGGAACTTCGTCCCGAAACCGGATTGCTGGGTATTCGCAAAGAGCTCGGTCTGTTTTCGAATCTCCGTCCTGCTGTCGTCTTCGACTGTCTCAAGGACGCGTCTACGTTGAAACCAGAAGTATTGGAAGGAACGGACCTGATCGTCGTGCGCGAACTGACGGGCGGCATTTATTTCGGTGAGAAGTTCAGACGAGAAAGTCCTCAGGGTGAGGAAGCGGTCGATACTTGCGCATATAATGTAACGGAAGTAGAGCGTATTGTTCGCCAATCTTTCGAAATTGCACAAAAACGTCGCAAAAAGCTTGCATCGGTGGACAAGGCTAATGTACTGGAAACTTCCCGTTTATGGCGTGAAGTAGTTAACCGGGTCGCTGTAGATTATCCGGATGTCGAGCTGGAGCATGTATTGGTGGATAACTGCGCCATGCAATTGCTGCGTCGTCCATCCAGCTTTGACGTCATCGTGACGGAAAATATGTTTGGTGACATTCTTAGTGATGAAGCGGCTATGCTGACCGGGTCCATCGGTATGCTCTCCTCTGCATCACTTGGAGAAGGCAGCTTCGGTCTATACGAGCCGGTACACGGTTCGGCGCCTGACATTGCAGGTCAAGGACTGGCGAATCCCATTGCAACGATTTTGTCCGTTGCTTTGATGTTTCGTCTCACCTTCGGGTACGAGAGGGCAGCTGATGCCATTGAGAAAGCAGTAGCTGAGGTACTGGATGCAGGACACCGTACGGCAGATATTGCGGTGGATAAATCTCAAGCGATCTCGACAACTCAAATGGGAGAACTGATCGCAGCAGCTATTCGTTAAAAACTCCGTAAATGTATCCGTTCTGAAAAAAAGCTTCCTATTATATAGTAAGGTTATACAGTACAGCCTTTTCGGCAAATGTTTAGCACAGTAGCTCCTGAGCAATCAGGAGCTACTTGTATATTCAAAAGTTCAAAATGTGAATAAATCGTGAATTTTTGACCTAGTTTAAAATAATTATAAAAAAGTAATGGTTACAATATTGACTTTGATTTCAGTGAATGATAACATTTATCAAGTAGGTTGTTTATTACAATACAGATGATTGAGGAAAACACAGTTGGTGTTTTTCTTACATATTTTAAAGGAGGATTTCATATTATGGCAGAAAGATTGGTAGGAAGACCCGCACCTGATTTTGCATTGGAAACAGTGACTGGAGACGGTCAAGAATTTGGTTCGGTGAAGCTTTCCGATTACCGTGGCAAGTGGCTCGTATTTTTCTTCTATCCGCTGGATTTCACTTTTGTGTGTCCAACTGAAATTACAGCATTGAGCGATGCTGCTGACCAATTCAAAGAGCTGGATACTGAAATTCTGGGTATCAGTGTAGACTCCGTACACAGTCACAAAGCATGGATCAACACAGCTAAAGAAAACAACGGTCTGGGCAAACTGAACTTCCCATTGGCTTCTGACATCACGAAAAAAACAGCAAGCGATTATGGCGTGCTGATCGAAGAAGAAGGCGTTGCATTACGCGGCTTGTTCATCATTGATCCAGAAGGCGAATTGAAATATCAAGTGGTTAACCACAACGACGTAGGTCGCAGTGTGGAAGAAACATTGCGTGTACTGCAAGCTTTGCAATCCGGTGGCTTGTGCCCAATGAACTGGAAACCAGGCGATAAAAATCTGTAATATAAGCTTTTCGAGTTGAACTTAAACAAGCAAGCCCCCAACAAGCGGTGATTCTGCCGTTATTGGGGGCTTGCTTGCCTGTGCTATGCAGCAGAAGATGTTAGGGTAGCCTGCTTGAATAATGTAATACAGAGTAAAGTAACAAATAATTATGGAAATGTTGTTGTGTTCTGGAGGAATTTTGCCTTACGAAAGCGAATAAGGTAGTGTAGAAGATAAACAAGGCAGAACAGGTTTTGTTCAGAGGAGGCTGAGCCCGGATGAGTTATTGCTGTGGAGCAAGCATGGTAGGAACTAAGGGAACGCTGAAGCATTACCGCACCCAAGTTCATAATGTTCCTTTGCTGTTTTGCCCGGTATGTCGTCGCATTGAAGTTCATTATAAAGTCGAAAATGAGTATGAAATTTTGGCTGAATATGCACATGGAGATGGGGCAACCGAGATTGATTTTCAGGATTATGTCATGGAAGACGATGATACGATATTTGAAAACTGTGTAAATCGTGAGAGTGAAGATGCGTTTGAAATTGTGAAGCGCCAAATTGATATGTCCCTGGATTTATTGATGGTAGCCAAACAGATGAACGATGAAAAATGGCAGGGAGAGCTTAAGAGAAGACTGGCCGTTATGAGCCAAAGACGATCCCGGCTTCAACATAATAAGAGCGGCAGTTGACATCCTACACACCAAAGAAGCTCTCAATTCTGGAGAGCTTCTTTGGTGTGTAGGGCGCTTATTCCTAACTTATTCTTTCGTTTTGGTATGTTGCGCAGATATTATGACGAAAGAAAACAGGATAAAAATGTGGATTCGACACTTTTTCCGATTGACTGGGGTCCTTAATCTTGTCTATCATAAAATAAGACTCGAATTGGAAAGAGATGGTCGGAGTTCTGTGAAACTGTTTTCTGTACCATTGAAGGGTAGTCGATAGATGCCTTTCTCTTCTTCAAGAATGTTACGCGTCCGATACGGCCAGTTTATCATTCCGAAACAAGGGGGAAGCCTGGCATGATCAGTGAATTCCAAGAAGCCTTGTTTGATACCGTGGGAGCTTGCCCTTCCACACAGATCGCCAATAACAAGTATGAAAATGTGCTGGAGAACCTGGATAGTGGTATCATGCTGTTTGACAGTGACGGGGTACTGACCTTTATTAACGTGCAAATGGCGAAATTGCTGGAGCTACCACGTAGTTCGCTGGCGGGTCGCAACCTGATGCAAATTTTGCATCATCCTGAGTTAAGTCGGTTTAAGAAGAAGAAAATCATGCGGATTTATAAAGAAACTATCTTTCATAGAAAGCGCTATCATGAGTTGATTGATGAGTATGGTCGGCATTGGTTGATAACAGTGACCTACGGTGATCAGATGGATGGCGATTTTTTGTTTAGCGTCAAGGATGTGTCGGATTATAAGCAGATTGAGCAGACGGCGTATCAAAACGACAAGCTGGCGATGCTGGGACGCATCTCGGCCTCTATAGCGCATGAAATCCGTAACCCGCTTACCGCAATCCGGGGCTTTATTCAATTGCTTCGGCCGCATTTGGTGGAGTTGGGCAGGGATGAGTATGCCCGCATTATTTTAACAGAAATTGATCGTGCGAACGACATTATTTACGAGTTTTTAAATTCGTCCAAGCCTTCGGCTCCGCAAAAAACGGCTGTATCTGTGATGGGACTGCTGAAAGAGGTAGTGATGCTGACAGAAAGCGAAGCGTTGATGAAGGGCTGCCAGATTGCACTGGATGAAAATGATGAGCTCATGAAGGTTTCCATTGACGTGAAGCAGATTAAGCAGGTTATCCTCAATATGATTAAAAATGCGATGGATGCCATTGAAAGCATCAGCGGGGAACGAGAGGGATGCATTGATATCCATACAGTGCTTGAGGGCTCTTATGTCCACATTTGCATTGAAGATAACGGATTAGGTATGGACCACAATACATTGGCGCGTTTATTTGATCCTTTTTTTACAACAAAAGAAAGTGGAACCGGCTTAGGATTGGCTGTGAGCTATCGAATTATCAAAAATCATGGAGGCTTCATACATGTAGACAGTAAGCATGGAAGTGGTACACAATTTAAAATCACACTTCCTGTAGTTTAATATTGTGAGGTTTTCGCAGAGGGGTCCTGTACATACTATTTCTTTTGTGTTGTACAGCGTTGAGGTATAGGTATCACCTACTTGAAAAAGGTCGTCCGGAGCGCATAATCTGAAAAGATGATGCGCTTTTTTAGTGCTGTAAGCTCGTTTGTTTGCGTAAATGCGAAAATAAATTCATGGATTTAAGACAAAAAAATGATTCACCTTTCACAGATTAAATGCTATTATATACCAGAATACAACATTATTTTTGATACTATAGACTTAAACAACGGCTTCCAAAGCTGTCAAACGTCTTAGATGATCGGAATCTCCGATATGCAGGGGGCTGAAGAGGCTGAATGAGTATACGGCTGGAAGTAAAAAAAACGATAGGTATCGGTATTGCTGCGATAGTTTTGTTTGTTTTGGTTCAGTTATTTCACGTAACTTTGAATAAGATATACTCCCATAATGTTTTTTTCTTGTTATATCCGATTGTAGGGTTTGCTTGTGCTGCGATTTGTTTTTCTATTTTTTATCAATCCTGGTCGGTTTTGCTGGATTCGTTATCCTGGCAGAGACTGCTTATTGCCCCGACGTTTCTGGTGGTTGGTCTGCTTTACCTTGTTCATATCGTTTCGTTTAGCTTCGTAAGCCTGACGGACTTTGCCTTGTCTCCGGGCATTTCGTTGTGGTTGCTGTTTGTGAATCGTGCCTTTACCTCTGTTATGCTCTTAATCATTTGTTTCCTCCCGTTTGGTAAGACGAAGTCTGGATACAAGACAGTCGCTTTGTGGGCTGGTATAGGCTGCACTTTGCTGATTCTAGGAATTATTAGGGCATATGGTGCAGGCTTACCGGATCTACGTATACGATACGAAATAGGCAACCTGGGGTGGATGTTGAATCTGGCTGTCATGTTACTGTTTGTGCTCATTTTTATTTTCGGGGTGCGAAAATATCGGAAATCCTGCCCGGCAGAGCTGGGCATGTTGCTTATTATTCGTGGGATTGGGCTGTGTGTTGTGAGTCAGTTGTTCTATTTATCTTCTGAGCAAATGAGTGATATCAATCATCTAATGGGACTTTTGACCAATGCGATTGCGTTTTATAATATGTTGAGCGGCTTAGTCCGGCTGATGGTTCTGGTTCCTTATCGTGAAAAGCAGGTGGCGGAATCTGAATTTAATCACATTGCTTATAATGATGATATAACAGGACTCCCAAATCGTCGCCGCCTTTCCCAACGCTTGGATAAAATATTGCGCAATTCATTGAAATCTGATGAGACAGTAGCGCTTTTAGTGCTAAATATTGATCGTTTCAAAGCGATTAATGATTCGCTTGGACATATGGCAGGGAATTATTTGCTGTATGCGGTAGGGGAACGCTTAGGGCATTTTTGCCATGAAGGGGAAGATGTCTTTAGCATGGGCGGAGATGAATTTGCCTTTCTTCTAACGGGGTACGAAGATATAGAGGCCATGAGAAATCGTATTGATGATATGGTGAAGCTGTTCGATCAGCCTTTCGATATTAATGGAGAGTCTTATCACGTGATGGTGAGCGTAGGTATAGCTCTGTACCCGTTGGATGCGAATCAGAGCGAGCAGCTCATTCAACAAGCAGATACTGCTGTTCATAGTGCCAAGGAGCAAGGAGTAAATTTTCAGCGGTATGCCAGTACGATGCAGATGCGGGCGCATGAAAGACTCCAGCTGGAAAATGATCTGCGGCGTGCGCTCGAGAATGAAGAATTTTCATTGGTGTATCAACCACGTGTTCACCTGCAAAGTGGCGATTTGACGAGTTTGGAGGCACTGGTGCGCTGGAATCATCCTCATCGTGGGATGGTGATGCCGGGAGATTTTATTCCGGTGGCCGAAGAAAGCGGTCTGATCGTGCCCTTAGGGGAGTGGGTGCTTCGGGAGGCGTGTCTGCAAAACAAGCATTGGCAGCAGGCTGGGTACCTACCAATCCCGATATCGGTCAATTTATCCATGCGCCAATTTCAGCAAAAAAAGCTGGTGGATGTCATTCGGGGCATTTTGGCCTATACGGAATTGGAACCACGCTATCTGGAGCTGGAGATTACCGAGAGTATGACCTTTGATAAGGATCGGGCCTTTGAACAGTTGAAAAAAATAAAGGCTATTGGTGTCGCAATCAGTATTGATGATTTTGGAACAGGCTATAGTTCATTGCATTATTTGAAGAATCTCCCCATTGATCGTCTTAAAATTGACCGCTCCTTTGTAAATGAGGTACTGGTTGACAGCAAAAATGCGGCAATTGTATCTACCATTGCCTCCATGGCTCACCATTTGAAGCTGAAGGTTACGGCTGAAGGGGTGGAAAACGAGGAGCAGCTTCATTTTTTGCAGGCGCAGGATTGTCATGAGGGTCAGGGGTATTATTTTAGCCGCCCCATTCCGGCAGAAGTCTTTGAAAAATTGTTTTTACGTAAACCCATGAATTGGCTGGCTCAGGATAGTGTGTAGTATGCTTGCATTTTGCAGGGAGGTAAGTTATACTAGATAACATCCTGATTCAGCTGGTTGACGGTAGTTTAAGCGTGTCATATATAGGAATCAGATGTTATAAAATGCGGGTGTAGTTCAATGGTAGAACTTCAGCCTTCCAAGCTGATAGCGTGGGTTCGATTCCCATCACCCGCTTACTGCTTTAAGATGTTCGGAACCCTTGTGACGCAAGGGTTTTTGTTTTGTTTAGAATTAGATAAATACATTTTAGTCGGGGTGCCAACGGGGTATCACGGCTTTTTTGCGTTCTTACGAACTATTTTTACACTGTTACACAAAATAAAATATCAAATATTTCGCTTAGATGCTATAAATAAACAGATAAAAAGAACTATTTACCATTTACTAAAAAATAAGTATAGTATCATTATTGGAATTTTATATAAAAAAAGGATGGTTTAGCTGCAATGAGGAAAATTTCTTTTCTTTTTTTAGCATTAACTTTTATGCTGTTTACTTTTCCGGCAAGCTCTACGTTCGCCGCGACTGATTTTCCAAATACGTCGACGAATGGAATGACTGGTTTTGCCGGACAGGCTAAAAACGAAAACGGAGCTTCTAAGCCTGCCACAACAGGGGGGAAAAACGGTCAGGTTATCTATATCAATAATCTAAACGAATTGAAAAACCAGCTAGGGGATTCAACTCCTAAAATTTTGGTCATCGAAAAAAATATTTCGGCCTCTTCTAAAACTGTCGTTAATATTGGCTCTAATAAATCGCTGATTGGCTCTTACGCGCAAAACAAGCTAGTCAATATTCATTTGAAAACAACGGCTAATTCGGGAAATGTGATCTTTCAAAATTTAACTTTTGAGCACAGTGCCAACATTAACGGTAACGATGACATCCAACTTTATCTTACTGCGGGCACAAATTATTGGATTGATCATGTTACTTTTGCAGGTCACAATTATGATGCGAATGGCTCGGATCTGGACAAACTTTTGTACATAGGGCAATCGGCTGATTATGTAACCATTAGTAACTCCAAATTTGCTAATCATAAATATGGCCTGATTCTGGGATACCCTGATGATGGCAACAAAAATTATGATGGCATGCCCCATATCACGATCGCTAATAATTATTTTGAAAACTTACTTGTACGTGGCCCAGGACTTATGAGATATGGATATTTCCATGTTAAAAATAATTATATTAATAATTTTCAGTTGGCTTACACGATAGCAACGAATGCAAGAATCTATTCCGAGAATAATTACTTTGGAAAAGGTAGTGAAAAGGGTGGTATTCTTGATGATAAAGCCAATGGTGAATTTAAAGATGTAGGTAGTTTTCCCGCCATCAACAACCAAAAATCGCGTGTGACCAACTGGAATCCAAGCAAGAACTATAGCTATCAGGTTCAAACTCCAGAATATACCAAAGAGTTTGTAACGAAATATGCAGGTTCGTCCAATACAACTCTGGTATTTGGAAAATAACGCGGGTTATTTGCAAATGTGTTGTGATCTGCTATACTGACTGCAAGCAAGTATCCCATGAAAAGGAAGGTAACCACACGTCCGATGAAGTAAGCACACTGATTTTCCCACTCAACTGCACAGTTACTGGCAGGCGGCTGTAAGCTGCAACGGGAGAAGTGTGTCTGAAAATGAAGGTAGGGACGTATGCGTTTATTCCGGAACGGGATTTGGTTTTTTTCGTTCGCGGTGTTTATTTTTCATAAGCGTATGTTCTGAAACGACTCATAACAGTCATTCTATATTCCTTGTATGCAAGCCGCAGCCTTCTGCGGCTTTTTTTATTGCTTCCGGGATCAAAAAACCGGACTGGGAAAGGATGATCGTAGTATGAGAACGATTTTGCGTATTCGCAATATAGTAAAGGAATGGAACGGCACATCTTTATTTGAGAATGTGTCGTTGGACGTGATGGAAGGAGAACGGCTCGCGCTGTTTGGAAGAAATGGAGCAGGTAAAACGACACTGTTACGAATATTGTTGGGGGACGAAGCGCCCACTTCAGGGAAGATAGAGCATGAATTGCCGCTGGAAGAGAGAGGCTGGCTGAAACAGCAGGATACGGTGGATTGGTCTCGAACCGCACTGGAGGTCGCACAGCAGGCCAGCCCTCGGCATTGGCGTCTCAAGCAAGCGTTGGGACAGCTGGAAGCTCACCTAGCCGATGCTGGGAAGGATATGGAGCATCATCTGGAGCGTTATGGCGAGCTGATGGATGAATATGAACGCCTGCAAGGCTTTACCTGGGAATCTGAGGTGGAAAAGGCGCTCACCCGAATGGGAATGCCTGCCCAGACGTGGGCGATTGCCTACGGTGACCTGAGTGGAGGGCAGAAGACGAGAGTACGATTGGCCGGACTGATGGTCAGGCAGCCGAAGCTGCTGGTGCTGGATGAGCCGACCAATCATCTGGATGCCGAAAGCTTGCTTTGGCTGGAGCAGTGGCTGTCCACGTATCCGGGAACGCTGCTGTTTGTATCGCATGACAGAGCCTTTTTGGATCGGGTGGCTACGAGTATAGTTGAGCTCACATCGACAGGTATTGGGCGCTATAAAGGCGGCTATAAGGAATATAAAGCGCAAAAGGAGCGGGAACTGCGAGAGCAGGAAGCCAGTTATCGGAAGCAGGAGCTGGCGAGACAGGCGCTGGAGGAAACGATTCGAAATTACAGGGAATGGTTTCATCAGGCGCATCGTGGCGCATCCAAGGTTGAGATGGCCGTTACGCAGAGCTTTTATAAGGCCAAGGCTAAAAAAAATATTTCCCGTTATCATGCGAAGGAGAAGGAACTGGAGCGACTGGAGGCCAATAGAGTAGAGCAACCGCGTGAGGCTGCGTCTTTGCACATGAAATTAAGTGACAGCGGGCTTCAGGCAAAATATTTGCTGCGTGCTGAGCAGGTTGACTTTAGCTACGACGACCGTATCATTGTGAAAAATCTAAATCTGAACGTTGCGCGTGGAGACCGTCTGGCTGTTCGGGGGCCCAATGGAATTGGTAAAACCACGCTGCTTCGGTTATTAACAGGTCAGCTGGAACCGCAGACGGGAAAAATCACAGCCAACCCACAGTTAAACATCGGATATTTTTCACAGGAGCTGGAGCAGCTTCCAGAGGATCAGACGTTGCTGGACAGTTTGCTTACGCTCCCGACAATGACGCAAACAGAAGCAAGAACGGTGCTGGGCTGCTTTCTTTTTGCCAAAGAAGATGTGTTTAAAAGGATCGGGACGCTCAGTATGGGGGAGAAATGCAGGGTGGCCTTTCTGCGCTTGTACTTTAGTGGAGCCAATCTGCTGGTGCTGGATGAACCGACGAATTATTTTGACATTGAAACCCGTGAAATTGTAGAGGATTCTTTGCGCAACTATGATGGAGCACTGGTACTCGTCTCGCATGACCGGGAGCTGGTGCGGTGCACGGCAACTCGGTTACTCGATATGAAGCCGGGGGGTGGATATGAAATCTATGAGGGGACAGCCGACGAAAAGCAAGAGGATGAACGGAGCCGTGAACGGGAGCCAGAGGATCAGGAGCAGCGGGAGGAACGTCTTCGATTACAATTGCGTCTTACAGAATTGATGGGGATGACGAGCACGAGTGACGAAAATGAGGAGCTGTTGAGCGAAATCAGGCGCATTCGTGCAAAGCTGGATCGGTTGGATGATCCCGATATCTAAAGGAATGAAACGTAGGCCCTGCTTGCCAAAGCGCGGTAGTTTGCATATAATAATGAACAATAGTTCGAAATTTTGAAAATGTCTTGATGGAGAAGAGTAGGCAGTGTCCGATTGAACAGGGAGGAAGCGCCGTAGGATTGAGAGCGTTTCTGCAAATACTGGGCTGTTGAAGTTCGCTCCGGAGCAGTTCCTTGAACCTCAAGCGTCATCTGAATGGCGAATGTGCAAGTAGGGGATACCGGTTCACGACCGTTACAACGTGCAGAGCGAGACGATGATGCATAGCATGAATGATCACCTGTAATGGCTGCCGCAAGGCAGAACGCCGGGTGAGCTGAGCTTAATTGTCTAACGAGGGTGGTACCACGGTCTTTTCGTCCCTTACCGGGAGAAAAGACCTTTTTTTGTTGTCTGAAAAGCTGGATATGAAGAAAGGGGACTGAACAGGCGATGAGCGAAACCATCCAAATGAAGGAACATTTGCTGGCCTTGAAGGAAGAAGCACTGGAAGTATTGGAGAAGGTGGCAACACCCAAGGAGCTGGCTGATCTACGGGTCAAATATTCGGGAAAAAAGGGCGCACTGACTGAAATTTTGCGCGGTATGGGCAAGCTGAGCGCGGAAGAGCGTCCGGTTGTTGGACAGGTAGCTAATGAGGTGCGCGAGGCGATTGAAGAAGTCGTTAACCGTAAGCAGGACGAGTTCACAAAAGCGGAAACGAATGAACGCCTGCAAGCGGAAAAGATCGACGTTACGCTGCCTGGACGCGCACTTCCGCAAGGTGGATTGCACCCGCTCAACAAAGTGATTGAGCAAATCGAGGATATTTTTACAGGTATGGGATATCGAGTGGCTGAGGGTCCTCAGGCAGAGACGGATTATTACAACTTCGAAGCATTGAACCTGCCTAAAAATCACCCCGCACGGGATATGCAGGATTCATTTTACCTGACCGAGGATCTGTTGATGCGTACCCATACGTCACCGGTTCAGATTCGCGCGATGGAAGCGATGAAGGGCGAAACGCCTATTAAGGTTATTTGTCCGGGTACGGTTTTTCGACGTGATGATGACGATGCGACGCATTCCTTCCAATTCCACCAAATTGAAGGGCTTGTCATTGGAAAAGACATTCGTATGAGTGATTTGAAAGGAACCTTACTTCAATTTGCACGCGAAATGTTCGGAGAATCGACCGAAATCCGTTTGCGCCCAAGCTTCTTTCCGTTCACAGAGCCGAGTGCTGAAGTAGACGTGACTTTTGTGAAGAAAAATGGCGAACGCGTATGGATCGAAATTTTGGGCTGTGGCATGGTCCATCCGAAGGTGCTGGAGATGGGCGGTTTTGATCCCGAGGTGTACAGCGGCTTTGCATTCGGCATGGGTGTAGAGCGAATTGCTATTTTGAAATACGGCATCGACGATATTCGTCATTTTTATAACAGCGACCTGTCATTCCTGAAACAGTTTGCGCGTCAATAAACAACTATATCAAGGGAAGTGAACCCATATGAAAGTATCATTCGAGTGGCTGTCCGAGTATGTATCGCTGGATCAGGTGAGTGCGGAGGATCTGGCAGAGAAAATCACCCGTTCGGGCATAGAAATTGATGAGGTCGAGCAGCGCAATCAAGGGATTACTGGCGTCGTTGTCGGCTATGTTAAAAGCAAGGAAAAGCATCCTGATGCGGATAAGCTGAATGTGTGTATTGTTGATGCAGGTCAGGAGGAAGATCTGCAAATCGTGTGTGGTGCCAAAAACGTGGACGCAGGTCAAAAGGTTCCTGTTGCAGTTGTAGGTGCAAAGTTGCCGGGAGATTTCCACATTAAAAAGGCCAAGCTACGTGGTGTTGTGTCCATGGGCATGATCTGCTCGGCCAAAGAACTGGGCATGAATGACAAGCTGCTGCCAAAAGAATTGCAAGAAGGTATTCTGGTGCTGCCAGAGGATACTGAAATTGGTACGCCAATTACTAAGCTGCTGGCGCTGGATGATCAGGTGCTGGATTTTGATCTGACACCCAACCGTTCGGATTGCCTGAGCATGCACGGAGCAGCTTATGAGGTGAGTGCGATTTTGGGACGTGACATTTCACTGGCTGACCCGGCTAAGGATCTGGTGGAAATTAGCGATGCAGCGGCAGATCATCTATCCGTGAAGGTAGATACTCCTGAACTGTGTACGCACTATGCGGCCCGTTATATCACAGGTGTAAAAGTGGGGACTTCCCCGCTATGGATTCAAAACCGTCTGATGGCGGCAGGTGTTCGTCCAATCAACAACATCGTAGATATTACGAACTATGTCATGCTGGAATATGGTCAGCCGTTGCATGCTTTTGATGCGGATAAGCTGGAAAATGGAAATATTGAAGTTCGGCTCGCTCATGCAGGCGAAACATTGATTACACTTGACGATCAAGAGCGCAAGCTGGAGCCACATATGCTGCTGATTACAGACGGCGTGAAGCCAATTGCACTGGCAGGTGTGATGGGTGGAGCCAATTCCGAGGTTACAGATGCGACGGTCAGCATTGCGCTGGAATCTGCGAAGTTTGACGGTGGTACAGTTCGCAAAACGTCCCGTCAACTTGGACTGCGTTCAGAAGCAAGTCTGCGTTTTGAAAAAGAGGTTGATCCAGGCGCTGTTGTGCCTGCTGTGAATCGTGCAGCTGCGCTGATTCAGCGTTATGCAGGGGGGACTGTACACCAGGGCATCGTAGAATCTGCTTCTGCAAAAGCTGAAAATCGCCTTATCAAGCTGTCGCTAGATAAAATAAACCGATATTTGGGAACAGAACTGTCACTGCTTGAGGTCAAAACGATTTTTGGTAGACTTCATTTCGGATGTGGCGACGCAGAACAAGGGGTACTGGAAGTTCAAGTACCTACACGCCGTGGAGATATTACCATTGACGTGGACTTAATCGAAGAGGTGGCTCGTCTGTATGGTTACGACAATATTCCGACCACGCCGATTGAAGGTCCTACAACTCCAGGGGCTTTGACGGCATCGCAATCATTGCGCCGCTCCCTGCGCAGATTGCTGGCTCATGGTGGCTGGCAGGAGACGATCAGTTACTCTTTTGTACATCCGCAAAGTACGGGGTTGTTTAATGCCCTGACAGAAGGTAGCCATCCGGTACGTTTGGCCATGCCTATGAGCGAAGACCGTAGCGTTTTGCGTACGAGTATCATTCCGCAGATGCTGGATACAGCGGTGTATAACATGAATCGCAAGCAAGACAATCTGGCGATTTTTGAGATGGGAACTGTATTTTATACAGAGGAACAAACATTAACCCGCCAGCCGCAAGAAATTCAAGTGCTTAGTCTGCTGCTGACTGGGGTACGCCGTGAAAAACAATGGAACATTGGTGCTGAAAAGGTTGATTTCTTTGATATTAAAGGTGCGCTTGAAACGGTGTTTGACTATTTCGGATTGAGTGCCAGCATTCGTTATGTGGCTGACCAACCGCAAAGCTACCACCCGGGCCGTTCCGCTTCGGTATGGCTGGATGTGAATGGAAACTCCCAACGGATCGGTACCATTGGGCAGATTCATCCGGAGCTGCAACAATCTTATGGTCTCAACGATACGTATGTAGCGGAAATTGCGTTGCAACAGGTCGTTGAACACGCAAACCCTCATATTCAGTTCAGAGAGCTGGCTCGATTCCCGTCCGTGGAACGTGACATTGCCCTCGTGGTGGATAAAGACGTTGAGGCAGGTGAACTGCTTCGTGTTATTCACGCTGCAGGCGGAGAACTGTTGCAGGATGCACGGGTGTTTGATGTATTTACAGGCAGCAAGCTTGGTGAAGACAAGAAGAGCGTGGCTATTTCCCTGACCTATCGTCATTGGGAGCATACGCTGACGGATGAAGAGATCAATGCGGCGCATTCTCCTGTCGTTACGTCTCTGGAACAAACTTTTGGAGCGGAATTGAGAAAGTAGCAGGAAATGCGGGAAGCCGTATCGAATCTTAGTGACAGAGGTTCGATACGGCTTTTTGGCCTATCATCATAGAAGCTCTCTACTCTGATATTTACCCGCTGCGGGGAAGCCGGACTAATAAGGTTGAACGCTTCACGGAAGGCGGGTTACCATAGTACCGGATACATCTTAGAATCAACATACAGTAGTATTGAAGGAGGGCATAATTGTGACTACACCAGATCGTACTCGCGTCACTGTAGAGATCTACGGTACTTCTTATAAACTTGTCGGCAGCAATACCGATTATATGAAGCAGGTTGCCAATTACGTGGATGAACGTATGCACAGCATTTCTCAAGCTCATTCGCGTCTGGATATGCCCCGAATTGCCGTGCTGGCTGCAGTTCATATGGCAGAAGAAGCTGTACAAATCCAGGAAATTCAGAGCCATATGAACCGCTTAGCCGCGGAACGGGCGGAGCTCCGGGGAGATCTGGCGCAACTCCAGACAGCCCTGGGAGAACAGCAGCAGAAAAATACAGATATGCATCAATCTCTTATTCAATTGAAGGAAGAGAAGGAAACGACGCAGAAGAAACTGATGGAAATCGAATCTGTATCAGCCAAGGAGATTGCCGAATTGAGGGCAAAGCTGGCACAGCAGGAGAAAAAAGCGGCTGAACTTGAAAATGAACAAAAACAAGCTAAACGTGAATTGGAGGAGTCTCGTCAAGAAGCTTCTCGTAAGCTGAAAGAGCAGCAGGAGGCGGCTAATGCCCGTATCCGGCAGACAGAAGAGCAGATGAAGAAGGAAATAGCTGAAGCGGCTAAGCAGGCTGAAGCCAAGCTGTCGGCTGCGGAGAAGGCTCATCAGGAGCGAAAGCGCATAGAGCTGGACAAGCTGCGATCTGCTTTGCAGCAAGAGCATAACCAGAAGATAAGCGAATGGCAGACCAAGTGCTCCGGGCTGAATGAGCAGCTGGAGCAGGAACGTAAACAGGCTGAAATGGCGCTGAATGAAGAAAAGCTCCAGCATCAGGAAGCACAGAAACGAGCCGAGGAAGCTGCGCTGGAGCAGGAGATTCGGGTCGAGGAGCTTCAGGAGCAATTAGAACAAGTACAGGCAGGCAGTGCAGAGCTTTCTTCTCGTCTGGGAGAGGCTCAAGAGCAAGTTAGAGCATTGAAGCAACAACAGTCCGAGCTAGAGTCTGTGCTGGAGGCACAGCGACAGGCCGCAATAGAGCGAGAGCAGGCAGATACGCTTGCGCGTGAAGAACTGCAAAGCCGATATGATCAATTGGCGGCTGAAGCCAAGGCTACGCAGCAGCAGGCGGCTAAGCTGGAGGAAGAACAGCGTCGGATGCAGAAGCTGCTGGAGCAAGCTCATGTATCTTCTCGCAAGCTGCAAAGTGAGCTGGCTACGCTGGCTGAAAGCGAGAAGTCGTGGAAGAAGCTTGCAGAAGAATGCCAACTGGCAGTCGATGAGCTGGAGCTTTCCCTGCTGGAAGCGCGTGAACAGAAGGAAGCAATGCAGGAGCAATTACAGCATGCTGTGGCTGAGGTTGAAGCTGTTAATGATAAATTTGCTTCACAACAGCAACGTCTAGTTCAACTCGAAGCGAGAATCAAGGAGCTTTCACCTGAGCTGATTCGCGTTCAGGACGAGCTTGAGAAAGCCAAAGTCCGAGAGCAAGAGGGAGCGAAGGCGTATCAATCGCTTCAGGAGCAATATGGAAGCATGAAGAGCCGAGCTGGACAGCTAGAGCAAAATATCAAGCAACTCCAACAGGAAGTCCATGAACGACGAAGTGAACTGAAACGTGCTGAGGAAGAATCTCTGGAATGGCAGCTTAAATACGATCAGTTGAAGGCTGAAGCGGAACGTCTGGAAGCTGAAGATGCTGCCCGTAAGGAAGAATTTGCATCTTGGGAACGGGAAATAGCGGTAACGGTTGAACAAAAGGAACAGCTTCAGGAGGAGATTCGTTTTGCGGTTGAAGCTGCCAAAACGGCGAAAGCTGAACAGCAGTCCATAGAGCAGGAACGGATGGCCTTGCAGTCTGAATTGGATGAAGTGGGGCAAAAATATGAAATGGCGGCGCATCAGCTTCGTCTTTTACAAGTACAACAGGACGTAGACCGGGAAAATACGGAGAAAATTTCAACGGAATTACGTCAATTACAGGAAGAATACACCAAGCTTCAAACGGAGTACAATGAATGGATTGAACTTATCGAACAGGATCAGTAGATACGGATTATAAATGTAAGGCAATCCCCGGCTGCTCATCGCCGGGGATTGTTTGTTTATTGTATCCACTTAGAAGGGTATATGACAAAAAGCTGTCCTTTGGCAGACGAAATCTGCTTCGGGACAGCTTTGCCGGAAGTATCTACCGAAATTAATTCCCGCCCTTGCGCCCGGCTTCAAATGGTGTCGATACCGGAATGAACAGGTCGATAATTCCGATAACCAATGCAGCGAGCAATGCGCCCAGAACGGAAACACTAACATTGGTCACGACATATTGAGCGATCCAGATAACCAGAGCGCTCACTATAAAACCTACGATACCGCGCCCAAATGGAGAAACGCGTCGGCCGAACACCGCCTCGATAATGTAACCAATCAAGGCAATGACAATGGCAAGGATCAGCGCGCTCCAAAAGCCGCCTACACTAAATCCGGGAACGATCCAGCTTACGACCATCAGAACCAGAGCGGCAACGATGAAACGTACAATGTGCCCGAGAATGCTCACGGAATAACCTCCTTTGTTTTTTGAATTTACAGGGTTAGACAAAGGTTAGTGTGTGGCATGAAGAGCTTTCTTATGTGTAAAACAGAGTTGGCAAATAGCGTAAGTTTGCTGCTTTCGGTATAATATAGATATAAGTGAAAGGAGTAGTGAAGTTGGACTCTAAAATTTTCAAAACCCTTGAATATCAAAAAATTCTAAATAAACTAAGTCACTATGCCCAAACAGCAACGGGACAACAGACAGCCCTTCGACTACAGCCCAGCGATGATTTGGAGCATATCAAGAAAATGCTGAAAGGCACGGATGAGGCCTATGCTGCTGATCGGCTTAAAGGAGTGCCTTCATTTAACGGAGTAGTGGATATCACTCCGGCGGTGAAGCGTGCCCGTATTGGCGGAACGTTAAGTCCGCAGGAGTTGCTTGGCATTCGGACAACGGTTCAGGCTGCACGCCGTATACAGGTATACGTGGCAAGTTTGCATGAGGAAAATCCTGTCGAAACATTGCTGTATTGGAGTGAGCAGCTTTCGGAGCAAAGAAGTTTGGAAAACTCGATTAAAGGCTGTATTGACGAAAATGCAGAGGTGCTGGATTCTGCCAGTACAGAGCTTTCACAAATCCGTCGGGAGCTGCGCTCGGGTGAAGTGCGTATTCGTGAAAAGTTGGATTCCATGATTCGTTCCTCAACCGTATCCAAAATGCTTCAAGATCAGTTGATTACGATTCGTGGAGATCGGTTTGTGATCCCGGTCAAGGCCGAATACCGTTCTTATTTTGGCGGAATTGTGCATGATCAATCCGGGTCCGGTGCAACATTGTTTATCGAGCCTGAATCCATCGTAGCCATGAACAACAAGCTGAGAGAAACAAGGCTGAGAGAAGAGCGTGAAATTGAAGTCATTTTACAAAAGCTGACCGCACTTGTCGCAGAACAAGCGGATATGTTGCTGTATGATGTGGACATTTTAGGCAATCTTGATTTTATTTTTGCGAAAGCGCGTCTCGCGCGTGAAATGAAGGCAACCTTGCCTTTAATGAATGACCGCGGGTACTTGAAGCTGAAAAAGGGCAGACATCCTCTAATTCCGTTGGAGCAGGTCGTTCCCATTGATGTGGAGCTGGGCAATTCATACACCTCCATTATCGTTACCGGACCGAACACAGGGGGAAAAACCGTTACCCTGAAAACCATTGGCCTGCTTAGTTTGATGGCGATGTCTGGACTGTTTGTACCTGTTGAGGATGAAAGCCAGCTGTGCGTATTTGATGCAATCTATGCCGATATTGGTGACGAGCAGAGCATTGAGCAAAACTTGAGTACATTTTCCAGTCACATGACCAATATTATTAGCATCCTGAAAAATATGACGCCTAAAAGTCTTGTATTGCTTGACGAAGTGGGGGCAGGAACGGATCCAGCGGAAGGTTCGGCTCTGGCTGTGGCCATTTTGGAGCATATACATGCCATGGGTTGCCGTATGGTTGCGACAACTCACTATAGTGAATTGAAGGCGTATGCCTATGAGCGCAAAGGGATTATTAATGCAAGCATGGAGTTTGATGTCGCTACTTTAAGCCCGACTTACCGCCTTCTGGTCGGTGTACCCGGACGAAGTAACGCTTTTGCCATTGCTGAGCGATTGGGTTTACCAGGGCGTATTTTAGACTATGCCCGTGGTGAAGTAACGGAAGAAGACCAGCGCGTCGAGCACATGATCGCGTCACTGGAGCAGAACCGTTTAACAGCTGAGCAAGAACGGGAAAAAGCCGAGCAGCTGCGTAAGGAAATGGAAGCATTGCGTAGCCGTCATCAGACAGAGCTGGATAAGCTGGAGTCACAACGGGACCGTATGCTGGAAAAAGCTGAGGACGAAGCAAGAGTTCTCGTGGATAAGGCTCGTAGTGAAGCAGAGAAAATCATTACTGATTTGCGTAAATTGGCTCAGGAAGAAGGAGCCTCGGTTAAGGAGCACAAGCTGATTGCAGCTCGCAGAGAACTGGATGAAGCTGAACCGAAGCAACGCAAGAAAAGTACGGTTAAGCGTTCGGCCACTACACGTACTCGTTCTATCATGGCTGGCGATGAAGTATCGGTTCACAGTCTGAATAAAAAAGGCCACGTGGTTGAACTGTCCGGTAACAAGGAAGCTGTGGTTCAACTGGGGATTATGAAGATGAAGGTCAGTCTGGATGATCTGGAACTGCTGCAACCTGCCCAAACGACTACTCCAAGAGTCCAAAAACCAGTGACTGGCCTTAAGCGGACACGGGATGATAACGTGCGAAGTGAACTTGATCTTCGGGGGGCAAACGTGGAGGAAGCGCTGATGGAAGTGGATCGCTTCATGGATGAAGCGTTTCTGGCCAATCTGGGTCAGGTACACATTATTCATGGCAAAGGTACGGGGGTCCTGAGAACCGGTATTCAGGAGTACCTTCGCAAGCATAAGCATGTGAAAAGCTACCGTATCGGTAATTACAATGAAGGCGGTACGGGCGTAACGGTTGCTGAATTGGAATAGCAATGGGTTGCCGGCTTTGCCCGGGAATGCTTTGTAGAACGGGAGGGACGAAGTGAAGATGGCGATTGATGAATTGCTGTCACATCCGTTGGGGATGATGCTGGGTTATTTCTCGGTGGCGGTGCTGGAGCTAATTGTATTTTTGTCGTGCTTTGAGCTGGTAACCCGCTATAAATGCTGGGAAGAGATCAAGCGCGGCAATGTTTCGGTAGCCATGGCTACGGGAGGGAAAATGTTCGGTATTTGCAACGTGCTCCGCTTTGCGATGGAAACCAAATCCAGCGTGTATGATACGATGATTTGGTCGTTCGTTGGCTTTTTACTGCTACTTGCGGCGTACTTTCTTTTTGAGTTTCTGACACCGGTATTTTCTATCGATCAAGAGATTAAAGAGGATAACCGTGCTGTCGGCTTGTTCTCCATGATTATTTCAATATCGTTATCTTATGTGATAGGTGCCAGTTTAACTTGACACATCCTGTATACTAGAGCTTGGTATACGCTTGGAACGGAAGGATGATAAAGCTTGGAAATGACTATTTGTCCATGGTGTAACATGGAAATTATTTGGGATGAAGAATTAGGACCTGAAGAAGAGTGTCCTTATTGCCATAATGATCTGAAAGGGTACTCAGACATAACCGATGATGAAGATGAGTCTGAGTCTGTTTCTTCACCTGTTCACAGACATACGGCCGAGCATGGACATGAAGATGTGAAACATGATCATACGGCTTCTGTAGCCCCGGCGCTCCACTCTCATGGAAAAGAAGACCTAAAGGGCTATCGTACATTGAGTATTCAGCTCGGCGATGATGAGGAGCAGGATATTTTATATGAGGCAGAGGATGAAGTCGTAGTTGAAAAACCGGCTGATGCACCGTTGTTGCAGGATAATGAGCTTCATAAACTGCCAGTGCTGCATACTTTGCAAAAATTCGAAGAAAGCGGTGCGGACCTGATGGCTTATGAACAAGGCGCTGAACAAATACTCGACAGACAAGATGAAGTTCTTGAATGTGCCCAATGTGGTGAATACATGCTGCATGCGGGTTCGCAAACTGTAACCAGAGAAGGCTTTGAACCGTCGATGTCTCCAGCACTCGGCAAACCTGTTCTGGATTTGCCGTTCGTCTTAAATGTTTATGTGTGTCCTAGCTGTTTCCATGTTCAGCAGACTCTGTCAGAGAATGACCGAGTGCGGATGCTGGAGAAGCTCAGCGGTATTTCCAACAATTAAATATCAATTCCCCGGATAGACCCAAGCTCAATACGGGCATCTTAAATCGAAGAAATCTTGAAACAAGCTGGCTTGTAATAAGCTGATTGGTGATTTTTCGGTTAGGGGGAACTGCATTGAAATCAAACCTGAACGGACAATCCATTCTGCTATTAAGCTTGAATGGATTGTTTGTGTTTGCGGCAGCATTGTCAGGCACATTTCTTAACGTGTATTTGTGGAAAAGCAGGCAGGATTACGCGATGATCGGTTGGTTTAATGTCAGTCAACAAATTGCGTTGGGAATTATGGTCTGCGTGGCTGGAAAGTGGGTCAAGGAACATAACAAAATGAATGCCCTGCGCGTGGGGACGGCGTTGTCCGGCCTATTTTATCTGATCGTATTATATACAGGACCGCAGGCTGTGAACTACATATGGCCGCTTGGGATGTTGTTGGGTGCAGCATTAGGTTTATTCTGGCTGGCGTTTAATGTGATTTTTTTCGAAGTCACGGATCAGGTAAGCCGCGATCATTTTAATGGATGGGTGGGCTTGCTAGGCTCGTTTTCTGGTATTGTGGGACCTTGGCTGTCCGGTTGGATTATTGCTCGTATGGAGGATGACGCGGGTTATCGCGTGATATTCAGTATTTCCTTGGCATTTTATGTCGTGGGAGTGGTGCTAAGTTTCTTTCTACGCAAGCGTAAGCCGACAGGAAGTTACAATTGGAAGGAGCCCAAGCAGCGATTGTCGCAAAAAGGGAGTATGTGGCGTCCGCTGTCGTTATCGCTTGTTGCACAGGGCATCCGTGAAGGGGTTTTTGCCTTCCTGATTACGCTGCTCGTATATGTAGTTACTCAACAGGAATGGAAGCTGGCGCAGTTTTCACTTATTACGTCGGCGGTTTCATTTTTCAGCTTTTGGGCTGTCGGAAAATGGCTCAAGCCACACTATCGCTCGGTTGGTATGCTTTTGGGTGCCGTGCTGTTGGTGATCGCGCTTTTACCGTTATTGTGGCGTATGGAGTATAGCACGCTACTAATTATGGGGATCGGCACCGCTTTATTCATGCCCTTGTATTTAATTCCCATGATCTCTGCGAGCTTTGATCTAATGGGCACGAGTGAAGGAGATGCCAATCAGAGAGTGGAACTGGTTGTACTGCGCGAACTATGCTTAATGGTAGGCCGGTTGACCGGAACACTAATTTTCTTGGGTGTTCTAAGTATTAGCAAGGCTCCTACTGCGATGATCTGGTTGTTGATTGGACTTGCATTGATGCCAGTGATCGGATGGTTTTTTATGCGAAGTGTGCTAAAAATGGAGCAAAAGACCAAGCAGAGTAAGTCTCATTCCCATGCACAACGCTGGCACAAGCAAACCGAATAGTCTGAAAATACAATTTTTTAAAAAACCTCCAGACTCACTTATATGTGGAAAGGAGGTTTTTTTGCGTTTCATATGTTAAACTAACGGTTCCGTTGTTTCGGGGGAGGGTTTGGTAGTACGAGTCAATGAATAAAGCTCCAATTCAGGTCGGTGTGTGCCCGTCAGTTCATCAGCCAACAGTTGTGCGGCCATCATATTGGTAACCGACCCATTTCCTCCGTAGCCCTCCAAGAAGTAGCAGTTCGGAAAACGCGGATGTGGACCAATATACGGCAACCCGTCATGGGTGGAACCGAAGATGGCTGCCCATGCGTAATCAATTTTGAATGGTACATTGGGAAAAAGCTCCTGTAACGCTTGAAGCAGCTTCTTCTGTTGGTGTAGCAATCTGATTTCACGCTGCTTCGAGTCCAGTACAGGTTCATCGAAACCACCGATAATGATACGTCCTTCCTGTGTTGAGCGGATGTACAAATAGGGCCGTGCGGTTTCCCAGATCAGACACTGCTCATGCCACAAGGGTGTATCTACGACTGGATTTGTGACGATAGCATAAGAACTTTCCAGTACGGCTCCGCGATCCGTTTTAATCTCCTGTGTTTCATAGCCTGTTGCAAAAATGACTTTTTTCGCCCGGATGGTTCCACCGCTGGTATGACAAACAACCTCCTGTTCACCAAATTCAAAATGCTTCGCTTCGGTATGCTCATATAAGCTTACACCAAGGCGGCTGGCGGTTTGCAACAGCCCCTGCACAAAACAAAAAGGATTCACTTCCGCATCTTCATGCGTATACAGTGCTGCGGGTTTGCGAAAAGGAAAACGGGCAGCCACCTGTTGCTCATCCCAGTATTCCACCGGGAATCCAAAGCGTGTTAATTGTTCGAACTCTTTTTGAAGCATTGGAACATCCGCGAGGGTACTTGCATAGTACAGGCTGCTGCGCCGGGTAAAGGAAGGGTTTATGTCCAACGTGGCAGCCAGCTTTTCCAACTGATCCAGAGCATCCTTGCACATACGGTAAAACAACACTGCATTAGCCTCGCCGAAGGTATTGATAAAAGAAGTCAGCGTTTTATCATTGCTATATTGCAGCAATCCGGGATTCGCCGAAGAACTTCCATGTGCCAGCTTGCGCTTATCAATGACTACCGTATTAACCTGCCGTTCTCCCAACAGCCGGGCACAGAGCGCTCCACCCATTCCACCCCCGACAATAAGTACGTCACAAGTCAAATCTTCTGCTAGTGGCGGAAAATCCAGCGTCTGCTCCAAGGTACTAGGCCAAAACGTATTCCCACTAATTAATTCCATAACCAAACACCCCTATTAAGCTATATATAATATTTCATGTGTACATCGTATTTTCATTAATTAAGTTTCGATTAAACTCCGCCGCTTCCACATCTACATATAATTCCGTCAAACGGACAAGCTAACCAACGTGCAACAAAACATTTAAGGAGGCACAGACCATGCAATCTACGAACATGCAACCTTTGACTGGTAAAGAATTGGAGTATATCGCAGACTCCATTTCCAATGAAAAATTGCTACTCAAGCAATGTGCGGCGACAGCAGCATCCGTCCAGCAGCCTGCTATTCAACAAGCCTGTTTGCAACTCGCTAGAACTCATGAGCACCACCTGAACTTGCTTTCAAATGCTCTCCAACAGCACCAACAGCTTGCTCCTATGCAACCGCAGCAGTAATCATGCATTAACCATAAAGGAGGTATGACAGGATGTATTCACAGAACAATATGTCATTTATGCCCGAAGAAGATTTGCTCTATACCATTCTTGCTGATATGAAACGTACAGTGCGCGAGTACACAACGGCGACAACAGAATCCAATTGTCCGTCTGTGCGTCAGATGTTCACTGACCTTACGAACGACACGTTACGTCTGCAAGGTGATTTGTATCGTCTGATGAGTCAGAACAATATGTACTCCACTCCGTCTAAGGCACTGCGCATCGATTTGGACAAACAGATTCAAGAAGCTCGCAAGACCCAACAGGAATGCCAACAGTTCATTCAGCAAAAGTCGTCATCAGCAGGAGTATACGGTCAACCTATGCATCAGCAAGGCCAGCCTATTCACCAAAACAACCCTTATTATATGTAAACGGGATACTCCGTTTTTGAAGCCATTTCCCATAACAGCCGTCCGTCTGCCGGGTTTCCCGGGGCGGACGGTTTTTCTTTGCAGGTTTAAAGAGCGTATTGTATGATGTATAGTAATCTCTTTGATGGAGGCCTTATGTAGAATGACAGAGCTGAATGATTTGAAATTAAAAGTGCTGGAATTGTTAAAAGAAGATGCAAGAAGAACACCGACTTTGTTGGCTACTTTGCTGGGGGTTGACGAGCAGGATGTACGCACCTCAATTAAAGAGCTCGAAGACCAACATGTAATCGTTAAGTACGCCGCCGTAGTCAATTGGGATAAAGTCGACGATGAAAAAGTTACCGCTTTGATCGAAGTACAGATTACACCCGAGCGTGGAAGAGGATTTGAAGGTATTGCAGAACGGATTTATTTGTATCCGCAAGTTAAATCGGTTTACCTCATGTCCGGGGCATACGACTTGCTGGTGGAAGTTGAAGGCCGCAACCTCCGTGAGGTCGCTAATTTTGTGTCGGAGAAACTGTCGCCTATTGACTCGGTCTTGTCCACCAAGACTAATTTTACGCTTAAAAAATACAAGCAGGACGGAATTATCTTTGAGGATCATCAGGAAGATAATCGTCTGATGATTTCGCCGTAAAGGAAGATCATGATGAATCTCAAAACAGAAGCATTTACCGACAGTAACAAAGCCATGAGTTCCTATTTGTCCCCGTTGGTGCGCGAGATCCCATCTTCGGGCATTCGTAAGTTTTTTGACTTGGTGGGTGGCAACAAGGATATTATTACCCTTGGGGTAGGGGAACCGGATTTTACAACCCCTTGGCATATGCGGGAAGCCTGCGTCTATTCATTGGAGCGAGGTTTTACCAGCTATACGTCTAATGCGGGAACGCCAGAACTGCGTGAAGCGATTAGTGATTATCTGAATGAGCAATTTGAAGTCCGTTATGATCCTAAAAATGAGATTATCGTAACAGTTGGGGGTAGCGAGGCGATTGATCTTGCTTTGCGCGCGTTAATTGTACCTGGCGACGAAATTCTCGTGCCCGAGCCGTGCTACATTTCATATTCTCCAATCACTTCGATTGGAGGCGGGATTCCGGTAGGTATTGAAACGTTTGCCAAGGATGAATTTAAGCTGACGGCTGAAGCGCTGGAGGCAAAAATTACACCTAAATCCAAGGTGTTGATTTTATGCTATCCGAGCAATCCAACTGGGGCTACTATGACTTATGAAGATTGGCTTCCGATTGCGGAAGTCGTGGAAAAGCACGATTTGATCGTCATTTCTGATGAAATTTATGCTGAATTGAATTATGGAGAGAAGCATGTCAGTTTTGCTGCTATGCCGGGTATGATGGATCGTACGATTCTCGTCAGTGGTTTTTCCAAAGCCTTCGCCATGACAGGCTGGCGTATTGGATATACATGCGGGCATCCTGATCTGATTGCTGCTATGCTCAAAATCCATCAGTACACCGTAATGTGTGCGCCTTCTATGGGGCAAGTTGCGGCGCTGGAGGGCTTGCGGAATGGTTTGAGTGAGAAAGATCGTATGGTAGAGGCCTATAATCAGCGTCGCCGTCTGATGGTTGAGGGGTTCCGAGAAATCGGCCTGGAATGCCACGAGCCAAGAGGGGCTTTTTACGTATTCCCCAGTATTCAAAGCACGGGACTCAGCTCGGATAAATTTGCACAGCGTCTTTTGGCAGAGGCCAAAGTTGCGGCTGTACCGGGTAATGTGTTTGGTTTGGGAGGCGAAGGCTACCTTCGCTGCTCATACGCAACTTCGGTCGCTCAGCTGACGGAAGCACTGGATCGAATCGGTCATTTTGTAGAAAAAGTAAAAAAAGAAGGTTAAAAATTTTTTTATGGGTAATTCATAAAAAATAGTCTTTTATTTCTAAATTTATATGCTATAATTTGAAATCGGAAGCAGGAAGTTCAATTTTTTAACTTCAGGAGGAATGCTCATGTCATATGTTGGATATAATTCATCGAGTTCAATAGGATACGACATTTCCCTGGAAGATGAAATATTGTTCCTGCGCAATGAGATGATGCGGACGTTTCAGGAAGAGCAGTCCTTCACCTCTGATCTTGTCATCGAGATCAGTTGCAAGCTCGATTTGAAAATCAATGAATACATGAAGCTGTATGGTACGGAATGCAAGGTGTAACCGTGTGAAGTCAGCCGAAGGTAGGAAGAAGGCCGCAAGGCCTTCTTTTTTTGCGTTCACAACTTATGATATATTAGTGGCATGGAAGAGGGGGCGTACATATGAGAGCAGGGCTAAAAAGGCTATCGCCATGGATCATCGGAATGCTGGCACTTGTACTTTTGGCCGGATGTGGGGGGCGGGACAAGGACAGCTTCTCGATTTTTATTATGGATAAAGGGGATGCTTCAGTCATTCGTGACGAGCTGGCACAAAAGCTTAAGGATAAGCTGGGCGAACAAGCTCCGACTATCGAGATTTCAGTCAGCCCGCTGTATAACCAGCAGAAACTGGTCGTTGAATATGCGGCCGGGGAGCATGATCTGTTTCTTTTGCCTGAAGAGGATATGAAGTTGTATGGACAGAATGGATCGAATCTGCCGTTAGATGATGCTTTTGACAAGAAGACGTATGCCCGGGGTGTGTTCGAGGGCGGCGTATTTAAGAAGAAGGAGCAGGGGGAAGAAGGAACAGATGTGATCAAGGAAACTCATTTGTTCGGAATTCCGGTGGAGCAGATGAAGATGTTTAAGGATTTAAAATATAACTCAAAAATATTATTTGCTACCGTACCGCCACGTACAAGCAATAAGGAAGAAGCCATCAAGGTGCTGAAAGCACTTACGGAATGATAAGGGGGATGGACTAATATGGGTATTTATACCAGAACAGGTGATGAAGGACAAACTTCAGTAATCGGTGGTCGAGTGTCCAAAGATGATGACCGTGTGGAGGCATACGGTACAATTGACGAGCTGAACTGCTTTGTAGGACAAGCGATCAGCTTTGCCGAAGGGGAAAAGTTTGCGGATATTCGAATTCAATTGGAGGAAATACAGCAGGAGCTGTTTGATTGTGGTTCGGATTTGGCGTTTGTTAAAATTAGTGAAAGCAAATATAAGGTGAAAGACGAGCTGGCAGAGCGGCTGGAAGGCTGGATTGATGCATGTCAGGAGGAAAATCCGAAGGTGGAGCGTTTTATTATACCGGGTGGCAGCACATTATCCTCTACGCTTCATGTTTGCCGTACGGTTTGCCGACGCGCAGAACGCCGTGCTGTTACACTAGGTAAGCATACAGACATTAATCCTGCGGTACGTCGGTATTTGAACCGCCTTTCCGATTATTTCTTTGTTGTGGCCCGCACAGCGAATGTGCGTCAGGGTGTACCCGATGTCGAATATGTGCGCAGCAAAAAAGTGTTTCGCAAATAAGGAGGCAACCGGGAATTTGTGATGAGCTTGTACTATGAACCTATCGTGTATACGATCCCTCCTGAGGAGGAGGGGATGCTGTTGAAGACCATTTTACAAAAACGTATGAACATTTCACGAAAGCTAATATCCAAACTCAAGCTGACTGAACAAGGTATTATGCTGAACGGGACACGAGTGTATATCAGCGTAAAGGTGAAGTCCGGGGATCGAGTAGAAATTCGCATGGAGCGCGAGTGTTCTGATGATATTTTACCCGAACCCATTCCTTTTGAGATTTTGTTTGAGGATGAACATCTGTTAGTGGTGAACAAGGCGGCGGGTATGATTGTCCATCCGACTCACGGTCATTACACAGGAACACTGGCTAACGGGGTTGTGCACTATTGGCAGGCCAAGGGAGAACTGTTCCGGTTTCGTCCTGTTCATCGTCTTGATCAGGAGACGACGGGCGTGCTGGTAGTAGCTAAAAATCCGTATGTACATCAGCATATTTCCGAGCAGATGATTGCGGGAACGGTGGATAAGCGCTATACGGCTCTGGTGCATGGGCGCCCTGAGCAGCAGGAAGGCAGGGTGGACGGACCGATTGACCGCAACCCGGATGATCCGCATTTGCGTATGGTGACTCCGGATGGTTATCCTGCCCTCACGCTGTATAAGCTGGAGGAAGTGTGTAATGGAGGAAGCCGCATCGGGCTAAAGTTGGAATCCGGGCGTACGCACCAAATTCGGGTGCATATGACATATATCGGTTGTCCGTTGATCGGAGATAAAATGTACCGGATTACACCCGATGACGCTGCGCAACGTGAGCGATATGATCAGCTTGATGCTCAAATGCCTCGACAAGCCCTGCATGCCTCAGAGCTGTCCTTGGTGCATCCTGTGACCGGGGAGCGGCTGACATTCTATGCTCCTCTGCCGGACGATATGGCCGAAATGCAGGAGCTGTTAAGAGCGCAATATCATCCAGAGTAAATATAAAATAAGCGATTGAAACCAAATGGAGGTTAATCTAACGATGAGCCAGCTGAAAGTATACCAGTATTCTAAATGCAGTACCTGTCGTAATGCAGTGAAATGGCTGCAAAACAAGGGGCATGAGACGGAACTGATTCCTATTTTTGAACAACCCCCCGGCCCGGAGGAATTGGAAGATTTGATTAGTAAAAGCGGGCTGGAGCTGAAAAAGTTTTTCAATACGAGCGGCGAGGTGTACAAAGAGTTAAAGCTGAAAGATAAGCTTGGAGACATGAGCCGTGAAGAGCAAATCTCGCTTTTATCCTCGAATGGAAGATTAATTAAACGTCCGATTGTTACAGACGGGAACAAAGTAACGGTAGGTTTCAAAGAGGAAACTTTTGAGGGGACATGGGGAGCTTAGTAACGCCCAATTTCCCCTCACGATATGTTATACTGTGGGGGTTAAATATTATGATGAATGGGAGCAATACAATCTGTGACACAACGCAATGAACAATCCGTAATGCTGGTTGACGGCATGGCCCTACTATTTCGCGCTTATTATGCAACCGCCGCAAACGGTTATATCCGTCGTACAAAAGCTGGGGTGCCAACGAACGCCATATATGGTTTTATTCGATATTTTTGGGATGCAGTCCAAACGTTTAATCCTACACATGTCATTTGCTGCTGGGATATGGGCGGAACGACATTCCGTGGGGAACATTTTGCTGCGTATAAGGGAAACCGGGCCGACGCGCCAGATGATTTGATTCCCCAATTTACATTGATTCGTGAAGTGACGGACAGCCTCGGCATTCCCAACATTGGAGCGGAAGGCTTTGAAGCCGATGATTGTATCGGTACGCTCGCACGCCATTATTCGCAAAATGAGGACATGGATGTGATGATTCTCTCGGGAGATCATGATTTACTTCAATTGGTAGATGAGCGGACACGGGTCATTATTATGAAAAAAGGCCACGGCAATTATATGGTATATACCCCGGAGACGCTGCTGACTGAAAAAGGGCTTAAACCGCGCCAAGTGGTGGACCTCAAAGGCTTGATGGGTGATGCAAGCGATAATTATCCAGGAGTACGAGGTATCGGTGAGAAAACGGCACTCAAGCTGGTGCAGGAATACGACTCTATTGAAGGCATTCTGGAGAATCTGGATCAATTGACACCATCGGTCCGCAAAAAGATTGAGAGTGATTTGGATATGCTGCATCTTTCACGCAAGCTTGCTGAAATTCATTGCAGTGTACCGGTAGCATGTGCTTTGGACAGCTGTCTGCTGACGCTGGATCACGTGCAAATTGTCGACAAGTTTGAGCAGCTTGAAATGAAAAGCTTGTGTACATTGATGGGTGTCGCCACTGGATCATAATGAAGCTGCTAGGCTTCGTATGTACAATTCAGGTAATGTAAGTTATATAGGGATGCTGACGCTTGATGCGTTAGTGTCCTTATTTGTATACCGTTATGTCAACGGAGTTACATAGTCATGTGAAGGATTATATACAATTGCGATAAGGGGATTGACCTCGGGCACATTTCAGGTGAATATAGTGAGAGAGAACCGGACTATGATTGAAAGGGGACAGCAGCAGCTATGACAGTATTGGGAGCAATTGAGGCAGGCGGTACCAAATTTGTATGTGGAATTGGCAACGAACGGGGGGAGGTACTGGAGCGTGCGAGCTTTCCAACGACCACCCCAGCAGAAACTATGGAGAATGTCATCGCATTTTTTGAAGGCAAGGGCATTGAAGCGCTGGGTGTAGGCTCGTTCGGGCCGATTGATCCTATCGAAGGCAGTGATACATATGGCTATATTACAACAACGCCAAAGCCGCATTGGGGAAATTACAATCTGATGGGCAAACTTAAAGAGCATTTTGATGTGCCTATGGGGTTTGACACGGATGTGAATGGAGCAGCACTTGGTGAGTCCATTTGGGGCGCGGCCAAGGGATTGGACAACTGTCTGTATATTACGATAGGTACAGGCATCGGGGCGGGTGCTTTGGTTGGTGGAAAGCTGATACATGGATTATCCCACCCGGAAATGGGGCATATTTTGGTACGTCGTCACCCAGAAGATACTTACGAGGGGACATGTCCTTATCACGG
Organism: Paenibacillus sp. TY11; assembly: GCF_059772165.1. Taxonomy (NCBI): domain Bacteria; kingdom Bacillati; phylum Bacillota; class Bacilli; order Caryophanales; family Paenibacillaceae; genus Paenibacillus; species Paenibacillus sp. TY11. Next base: position 218,846 of record NZ_JCBAIQ010000008.1, read on the forward strand.
AGATTGTCTGGAAGGACTGGCAGCAGGTCCTGCGCTCGAAAAAAGATGGAAGGTTAAAGGACATGAGCTTTCTGTCGATCATCCGGCCTGGGAAATGGAAGCGTATTATCTGGCGCAGGCTTTAATGAGCTATGTATTAATCCTGTCACCGCAAAAAATTATTATGGGCGGGGGAGTGATGAAGCAGGAGCAATTGTTCCCGCTCATTCGTACCAAGCTTCAAGAACTTTTGAACGGATACGTACAGCATTCGAGTCTGACAACAGATATTGAGCAATATATCGTCTCTCCGGGATTGGGTGACAATGCTGGATTGTGCGGTGCTCTGGCCTTGGCAAAGGAAAAGCTAAATCATTGAGAATTTATGGTTGACGGCACTCCAAGGTACGGTTATCATATAGGCAACAGCATAGTACGGCTCAAAAAGGGAAGCACCTTTCTTGCGAATACGCAGGAGGGGTGCTTTTTTTTGCGTTTTTGTGTTGTACGGGACTGTAATTCAACGATATGAGGGAGGAAGAAATCATGGAGATTGTATTTTTAAATCGCTTGTCCAAACGGAATGAACAGGGCTATGAGGACTTTGCTCAGGTATGGATTGGGCAACATGAAGGGGGATGGAGTGCAGGCTGGAGCACAAACCATGTCCCGGATGAAAATATGGACGACCTTTGGTATGAGGGCAGCTTGTGGCAGGAATTACTGCATGTATACCGTCATGAGCTGGCGCTCAAGATGGCTGAGGGCTACAGGCCCTTAATCCATGGCGTTTTTCATGAGCAAGAAGGATCATCAGGACGTGGACAAACGCTGCAAAAGCTGTATTGCTATAGTGATTTGTTTCCACGTGATGATGTGTATGAGCAGTTGACGATGTGGAGACGGCAAAAGGCAGCAACTGAGCGAAAAGCACCTTATTTTATCGCTACGAATCGGCTACTTCGACTCATTAGCGTCTATCTTCCCCATACCGAAGAAGAATTGTTGGAGCTACCTGGTATGGGTCAGGGTAAGGTGTCGCAATATGGGACGGAGCTATTGGCTATTACGACACAAAATGACCGGACTACGCCATTTCCGTTGAACTGGGTAACAGAGACGCTGGAAGAAGAAGTTTTTTTGTCATGGCTGTACAAACAAAAAGAGAACCAGTACAGGCAGGAGCTGAATAAATTCAGCCTGACTAGAACGATTATCGAAGGTATTTCTGACGGTCTTTCACTGGAGCATATCGGAATGAAGACAGGTTTGCATCGTAGAGAGATGATTGAAGCTATCGAGCATTTGGATAGGGATGGAATTGATATGGAGAAGCTGATCCGCAAGGAATTGGTGAATGTATCTGAGGAAGAGCAGGCAGCCATATGGTCTGCTTATGAAGAGTTGGGGGATACGCTGCTCAAGCCCATCATGCTGAAAGTGTATGGGGAAGAAAAAGCGACGGAAACAGGACTGGATCAAATTTATGAGCGTCTGCGTCTGATCCGTATACGGTTTCGTCATCAGCAGGTACCCGACCGACATGTTGGATAATATAGAACTGATTGGATAAAGTTAAAGTATTAAAGTACATTCAGGGTCCAACAAACTAAAAAGCAGCAGCCAGTTCCTCACAGGACACGGCTGCTGCTTTTTATGACCAAGCTTGAAAAATCGAAATAAGTATCCAGCTCTGGACTCTTTTTTACCCTTTTCTTTTCAAACCCAGTCCTTCTTGCGGAAAATACAGAACATACTGACACCTAGAGCCACCATTATACCAATGACGACAAAATAGCCATAATGTGTATGAAGCTCAGGCATATTATCGAAGTTCATCCCATATATTCCGGTAATAACCGTCAATGGCATAAATACCGTCGTAATTGCCGTAAACACACGCATAATTTCATTTGCACGGTTGGCGATACTGGATTGATAAGCTTCTCGAAGGTTACCCATCAAGTCGCGGTAAGTTTCAAAAGTCTCCGAAATTTTCACAGCATTTTCATAAATGTCGCTGAAATATTTTTGCAATTGATCGTCGATGAGTCGCAAATCGCGTTTGTTCAGGGTATTGATGACTTCCTTTTGTGGGCCTAGCACTTTTTTCAGCCACAGAATCTCACTGCGTAAGCCGATGATTTCGTTCAAATGCGACTTTTTTGTATGCATTAGAATGTCTTCTTCCAGCTTTTCAATGCGAACCTCAATCCGGTCACCAACCAGAAAATAGTTGTCAACGATCAAGTCGACTAACAGATACATAAAACGGTCAGGCTGGCTGACTTCTTGCTCCCACAGCATAGGCTTGAGGGTACGAAGCTCATTGATTTTCTGCTTGGTCACCGTAATGATAAAATGGCGGCCGAGAAAAATGTTCAAAGCACGCAAAAATATTTCTTCATCATCAAAACGAATACTATTTACAACGATAAAATAATGGCTTTCATAAATTTCAATCTTCGGACGCTGTTCTTCTTCGCTCAAACAGTCTTCCACTGCAAGATCATGCATGGAAAATAAAGGCTGGAGCACTGCCAGATCATCGACATCGGCATCAATCCAATAAAAGCCTTCTGCCGGTGCAGTAAGCGCCATTTCAATTTCTTCGACAGGGGTAAAAACCCCGTTGTTGACCAAACGGATTTTCATATATGTCACTCCTTATGCTCCGTCGTAACGGAAATACGTTTACCTTAAGCATAAGAAATGGACTCAGTTAGCCAGTTAGCCGGTTCGGGTAAGCGTGCACTCCCATCAAAAGCCGAAGGCTTTTGGAGCATGCAGAGCCTGGCGTCCCGTCTTTCGGCAAGCTGAAGTCATTCCTATGCTGTTGTTCAGGGATCGCCGCCTATTCGGACTCGGGTCGCCTTCCATTCCGGATTCACCTCACAATGTTCTTTTTTAGGTTGCCACAGTATCGCAGGAAACACTCAAATCTTGCACTGCTGCTCCATATTTTTGCCTATTAGCACTTGTATAGTATAACGCTCGGCCTACGGCCTTTCAAGCGCAAAATCATGGGCTAAATCAACAGCAGTGACAAGAGCATCAGCGATAAGAGGGATATGATTTAACCTATGGAAAAGGTAGACAAAATGTGAATGCAGGGTACAAATTTACAAGTCCCATCTTGACGAAGCCCAGCCGATGCATTAAAGTGAACAACAAGAACTTTGTGAACCCAAAATGAATATAGCGAAATCTTATCAAGAGCAGGTGGAGGGACTAGCCCGATGATACCCGGCAACCGGCGATTTTAATCGCACGGTGCTAATTCTTGCAGGACGCGCGCTTTGTACAAAGAGCGTAGCCCTGACAGATGAGAGAGGCGCATATGGATACAAATATGACCTTTCTCTAACTGAGAAAGGTCTTTTTATTATATGCCCGGCATCTCAACAAGACGATTTTCGCAAAACTTACCGAATAAGGAGTGAGTTTACATGCCGATTAAGATTCCAGATACGCTACCTGCCAAGGAAGTGCTGGAGGGCGAAAATATTTTCGTAATGGACGAAAGTTTGGCCTATCATCAGGATATTCGTCCGTTGCGGATCGCCATTTTGAATTTGATGCCTACAAAAGAAACTACGGAAACCCAACTGTTGCGGCTGGTCGGCAACACGCCGCTGCAAGTGGACGTTACGTTGGTGCACATGAAGTCTCATGTATCCAAAAATACATCGCAAGAATATTTGAACATGTTTTATAAAACGTTTGACGAGATCAAGAACAGTCGTTTTGACGGTATGGTCATTACAGGAGCCCCGGTTGAACAGCTTGAGTTTGAGGATGTGAACTACTGGGAGGAGATCCGGCAAATCTTTGAATGGACGAAAACGAATGTAACTTCGACCATGCATATCTGTTGGGCCTCACAGGCAGGTTTATACCATCATTTCGGTGTCCCGAAATACGGGCTCGACTACAAATGCTTTGGCGTATTTCCACACACAGTTATTAAACCTAAAGTGAAATTGCTACGCGGCTTTGATGAACTGTTTTATGCTCCTCACTCCCGGCATACGGAGGTTCGGCGGGAAGATATTGATCATATTGCCGAATTAGAAGTTTTATCCGAATCCGAGGAAGCTGGAGTGTACCTGGTAGCCACGCTTGACGGTAAACAAATTTTTGTAACTGGGCATTCTGAATATGACCCGCTTTCCCTGAAATGGGAATACGACCGCGATGTGGCCAAAGGACTGGATATTGAAGTCCCCAAAAATTATTTTCCTAATGATGATCCTGAGCGCACACCGCCCTCTATCTGGCGGGCGCACGCCAATTTATTATTTTCGAATTGGCTTAACTATTATGTATACCAAGAAACACCTTACGATATCGGGCCCCAGATTTAAAAAGGGGCTTGTAGTTTACCCTTTTACAGTACCACCTTGCAGTAGCGCAGCAGTATAGTCTTTGACATCCATTTTTGCAGCATATGTTATAGCACCTACTATGGAAGTTAACAGGAGGATTCATATGAGTGAGAAACAGTGGAAAATCGAAAGCAGATTGGCACAAATCGGTTCAGTCGAGGAGCCAGTAACCGGGGCTGTTAATTACCCGATTTACCAATCTACGGCGTTCCGCCATCCCCGTCTGGGTCAAAGTACAGGATTTGATTACATTCGGACGATCAATCCCACGCGAAAGGTACTGGAAGAGGCTTCTGCTGCACTTGAATCTGGTGATGCAGGCTTTGCTTGCAGCTCAGGTATGGCGGCGCTACAAACGGTATTTGCATTGTTTGGACAGGGAGATCATCTCATTGTATCGTTGGATCTTTATGGCGGGACATATCGTTTGCTGGAGCGTATTTTATCTAAATTTGGTGTAACAGCGAGTTATGTGGATACGAACGATCTTGAAGCACTCGAACAGTCATGTCGACCGAATACCAAAGCCGTATTTATAGAAACGCCTACAAATCCGTTAATGATGATTACTGATATTCGAGCGGTTGCCGAATGGGCATCACAACATCAGTTGCTTACCATTGTAGATAATACGCTGCTAACACCATATTTCCAGCGGCCATTGGAACTGGGCGCGGATATTGTGGTACATAGCGCAACCAAATATTTGGGCGGACACAACGATGTGCTGGCAGGATTGATCGTAACCAAAGGCAAAGAGCTATCAGCTGAAATTTCCTTCCTGCACAATTCCATAGGAGCCGTGCTTTCCCCGAGCGACTGCTACCAGTTGATGAAGGGTATGAAGACGTTAGCGCTGCGTATGGATCGACATGAGTATAATGCAACGGTGCTGTCTAACTATTTACTGACGCATCCGGCGGTGGCGGAAGTATTTTATCCGGGGCTCGAAGGCCATCCAGGTCGTGAGATACAAAATAAACAATCCAGCGGAAACACGGGCATTTTCTCTTTTAAAGTAAAGGATGCTCGTTATGTGGAGCCTTTGCTTCGTCACATTAAGCTCATTGCTTTTGCGGAAAGTCTCGGCGGCGTGGAATCGCTAATGACCTATCCCGCTGTACAGACACATGCCGACATACCAGCAGAAATTCGTGATGCAGTTGGGGTAGATGATAGGCTGTTGCGTTTCTCCGTAGGCATTGAGCATACAGACGACCTAATTGAAGATTTGCGTTCGGCGCTGGAAGCGGCACGTCAAGAAGTAGAAGGAGGGGAGCAGCAATGATAGAGGATGCGAGGAGGATCGGGCAGGATCTGGACAAAGAGCGGAAATTCGCTACCAAGCTGCTGCATTTTGGCTCTGAAATTGACAGTGTTACGGGGGCATCGAGCGTCCCGATCTATCAAGCTTCTACCTTTCACCATCATGATATTTTTAATCCTCCACAGCATGACTATAGCCGTTCAGGTAATCCGACACGACAAGCTTTGGAGGATTATATCGCTTTATTAGAAGGCGGGGCGTGCGGCTTTGCCTTTGCGTCAGGTATGGCGGCCATCTCCACTACATTTATGCTCTTATCCGCTGGAGATCATGTCATTGTTTCCGAGGACGTATATGGGGGAACATATCGATTGTTGACCTCCATTTTGAAACGGATGAATATCGAAACGACCTTCGTCGACATGACGGACCTCAACCTTGTGAAAGAGGCGTTGCAGGAGAATACAAGGGCTGTATATATGGAAACACCGTCCAATCCGACACTCAAAATTACCGATGTAGCAGGAATAACCTCTTGGGCACAGGACAACGGACTTTTAACTTTATTGGATAATACTTTTATGACACCTTATTATCAACGTCCGATTGAGCAGGGAGTCGATATTGTATTGCACAGTGCGACCAAGTTTCTGGGCGGACACAGCGATGTGCTGGCAGGACTTGCGGTAGCGCGTACCGAATCGTTGGGGAGACAAATCAAGCAGCTCCAAAATGGACTGGGTACCGTGCTGGCTCCGCAGGAGTCATGGTTGCTCATGCGCGGTATGAAGACACTGGAGGCTCGTATGGCTCACAGCGAAAAGAGTGCAGCCAAGCTCGCTAACTGGCTGAACGAGCGCAACGACATTGAGGCAGTATACTACCCGGGTCTGGAGAATCATCCAGGGCGTGAAGTTCATGAGCGTCAATCCAGTGGTTATGGTGCAGTGATATCGTTTGATGTGGGTTCTGGTGAGCGTGCAAAAGAAGTCCTCAGTCGCGTATGTATTCCAATTGTAGCGGTGAGTCTGGGAGCTGTGGAAAGCATCTTGTCGTATCCGGCGATGATGTCACATGCGGCTATGCCCCATAGTGTACGATTGGAGCGCGGGATTACGGACGGATTACTTCGTTTCTCCGTAGGTCTGGAGGATATTGATGACCTGATCAGTGATCTGGATGAGGCGCTGCGTTAAAATATTAGCACATCGAGAGCATCCATCCCGATTTTCACGTAGAATATATATAGTAGAAACAGCAAGCTTCCAGTATTTGAAGTGCCCCCTGTCAAGTAGACAGCTATCAAAAAGCAATATTTAAGCAGCCTGAGTCCTGTATTCATAAGGAGTCAGGTTGTTTAGTTTCTCTTGAAAGCGTTCATGGTTGTAGAAATGGATATACTTTTGAACAGCATGCTCCACCTGTTGAGCTGAATGGAAGGAGTGGAGATAGAAACACTCGGTTTTAAAATGACTGAAAAAGTTCTCTATACATGCATTGTCCCAGCAGTTCCCTTTTCGGGACATGCTGGCCTGTATTCCGTATCGCTTGAGCAGGTTGGTATATTGGCGAGAGGTATATTGAAATCCTTGGTCGCTATGCAGTAGAACACCTTGCGCATCCTGTCGCTTTCTTGCTTTTTTCGCTGTATCCAACACCAGGCTCAAATCGTTTCTGCGGCTGATCTGGTAGGCAACAATTTCGTTGTTAAAAAGATCCTGAATCGCGGAAAGGTAGAGCCTCTGTCCATTGAACATGAGGTAAGTGATGTCCGTTAGCCAAACAGCGTCCATTCCTCCTTTCACATCTGCAAGAGCTTTTTTAGCATTTCATTTTCTGCATCAAGGCGTTTCAGCCTAACCTCCGGATCTTCGGGTCGTGTTCGAGGTCTGCCGATGCCAGGCCCTTTTGCTTTGCCACGTTTTTCCTCTAGACCTTTCATTCCCTCGGCTTTGAAGTGTCTCACCCATCGGCGAACCAGAGAAGCGTCAATCTCCATTTCTCGTGCCACGTTTTTATATCCGATGCCCTTTTTGAGGTACAGATCCACTGTCTTTTTCTTGAAGATCACATCGTAAGTTTTTCTTATTTCTCCCATAAAAAAATCCCCTCCATAATAGACAGATTAGACGGCTTGCTCTTTTCTGTCTACTATGAGGGGATCATATCAATTTCAGGAGGCTTGCTGTTTCTATAAGAATGACATGAAGGATATTGTGAAAAAAGGCACTTTTCAGTCCTGTTTTCTTATTTCTTGGCTATATGCAATGTTGAGATAAGCTTGGCAGTTGCCTGTTTTCCTAGGTGAAAAGCAGAAAGAAGCGGGAATAAGTATGGTTCCTTACCTAAAGATATGTTAGTATTATCATTAGGTTTTACTATGCTAAATAGCACAGACAACATACAAGGCCAGTCATGAACATACATTACGGCAGGGTTCGAACGCAGGTTTGTGAAAGCATTCTCGTTCATAAGTCCTGTCTTTCATTTCGTCGCCCTGTGACAGCGAAGGAGGATACACCATGAGTGTAATCGACCATATTTTAGATAAAGCCCTGCGCGGCGAACGCCTGAATTTAGAGGATACCGTTGCTTTGTTCGAGTCAGACGAGGTAGAGAAAATCGGTCATGCAGCGAATAAAGTCATGAATCGCATGCATCCCGATCCCATTAAAACCTTCGTCATCGGACGAAATATTAACTATACGAACGTGTGTGACGTATATTGTCGCTTCTGCGCTTTTTACCGTAGACCAGGTTCCGATGAGGGTTATGTTTTGCCGGATGAAGTGATTTTTCAGAAGATCAAGGAAACGCAGGATGTAGGTGGTACCGAAATTCTAATGCAAGGCGGTGTGAATCCGAATCTGCCGTTCAATTATTATACCGATTTGCTGAAAGCTATTAAGGAGCGTTTTCCAGATATTACGATGCACTCCTTCTCGCCGGCTGAAATTCACAAAATGAAGGAAAAATCCGGTCTATCCATGGAAGAAACGATCCGAGCCATTCATGAAGCTGGATTGGATTCGCTTCCGGGTGGAGGCGGAGAAATTTTGGATGACCGCACACGCCGCAAAATTAGCCGTCTCAAAGGCTCTTGGCGTGATTGGATGGATGTCATGCAAACGGCTCACAAGGTTGGGATGAACACGACTGCTACGATGGTTATCGGCTTTGGCGAGTTGATGGAGGAGCGTGCGCTACATTTGTTGCGTGTTCGTGATGCTCAGGACGAATGCATTGAAAACAAATATAATTCTGAAGGATTTTTGGCCTTTATTCCTTGGACCTTCCAGCCAGACAATACCAATCTGAAGAAGGAACGCCAGACGCCGGAGGAATATTTGAAGACTGTAGCGATTAGTCGTCTTGTATTGGATAACATCAAGCATATTCAGTCTTCATGGGTAACCATGGGACCGGAAATCGGTAAAAAATCGTTGTACTACGGTTGCGATGATTTTGGCAGCACCATGATTGAGGAAAACGTCGTTTCCGCTGCAGGCGCAACGTATAAGGTCAACATCGAGTCCATTTTACAGTTGATCCGCGAGACTGGTAATATCCCGGCACAACGTAACACCCGTTATGATATCATTCGTACATTTGACAGTGCCAGCAGTATTGAACATGACTTTATTATGCAAAATTAAGAATACATCCGTTCATATTTCGTAATCATTAAAAACGCTTATCTATCATTAATCCGTGTAGAGGAATTAGTGTAGATAAGCGTTTTTTTTAATTGTTTCCCGCCAACGTTGGATGTTATCTCTACTGTGGTGAGGAATAATTTTCAAGCTTGTCCCAATGATGTGTCGGGATGTTCGCATTTTTCTTCAAAATAATAAAAGCTTGATATAGCGCTGACATCTCATTAGCTGACACTGCCTTATCACTCAGGATAATTCTACCGACAGGGGTTGCCAACATAATCCTCAGCAATATATAGAACATCTTTCGTTTATTTCGGACTAATTGTGCTTGACTTGCAGGTGTAACCGTGTATCCGAGTTTTTCCAATACTTGATGTCCCTCATCTATAGCATCAATGACATGATTCAGCAACTTCTTATCTTTAGCGGCTTTGCGCAAATTCCCGTCATAAGAAGCGGCAATGAGATTCAAAGGCAAGATCATAACAAAGTGACTTTTAAGCCATTCATCCATATTTATGTAGTAAGTCAATTTATATTTGGTCTTAACAAAAGCTTGGTCGATTATCGAGTGCCATGATAAATTTTCACCTAAGCCGCCGATGATCATTTGCCCCGTTGGACCGTGCAGGCAGATCACCCGACCTGTCTCCCTCCATCCAGCGATTGTCTGAAATGCGAAGGCAACCTTTTTCTCCACAGGACTGTTTGCATGCAAATAATCCTGCATTTCAAAGGGACTTGCATTATTCCCCATGATCACTACATGTCTGCTATGATTTTCTGCTAGAACGGGTAGAACAGCCTGAAAATCCGGATATTTCATGACTACAAAAATAAGGTCATAAACATCCTCTGGCTTCAGTTCACGGATTACGTTTACTTTATCAACCGTAGTACGGAGTTGGAAATAATGCCGAATCACGTTACCGTTTTTTTGCAGCTCATCCGCACGTCGTCCTCTGGCCAGTATCGTTACGTTGTTTCCTCCACGCACCAGCTCATGGGCTAAATAACTTCCGAAGACTCCCGCACCGTAGACCAATATGTTCATAGGGTATACCTCCATAATATTTTTTTATGTTAGTTATTGAATCGAACTTTATCCAAGCTCATCAGCACTATTAAGATGACTCGTGCCCAAACTTGATCTGTTTTCATGAAATAAGTTCGCCTCTCTTTGTAACAGGAACGAATGCAGAGTCAAAGTTTTTAAATTTTTACGTGTAAATTTAAAAACTATACAATTGATACTATCCCCATCCCAATCTAGCTGTCAACAAGTTTTTAAATATTGATCACATTATTTAAAAATATATCGAATCATGATATATTATTCCTTAATGAAAAGTGGGATGTGGGTGAAAAGTTATGAACAAATTTGAAATTAGAACACAGAAAAAGAAGGATGCGATCGTAAATGCAGCCTTAAAGCTTTTTAAAGAAAAAGGCTTTATCCACGTCAGTATAAAAGACATTGCCACTGAATCCGGGGTATCGTTTGTATCGCTGTATAACTATTTCGGCAGCAAAGAAGGGGTAGTCAAGGAATGTGCGAACGTACTGATGCAAAGTACCGTTCGTATGGCAAAGGAGCTCATAAACCAAAACATCGATTTTAAAGATAAGCTTCTTCGAGCTTTGGAGATCTGTGCCGATCAAGACTATCAACTGCTTTGTTCTCCGGGGGCGGTAGAGGATCATATATTATCGAGCCTATACAGTGAAAGCACAAATAAGATTAGAATTGAGATCATACAGGAGTTTATTGAGCTTGGGAAAAAGGAAGGAGCTATTGATTCTTTTGTTACTCTGGAGACCACATTGGAATTATTAATTGCAGTTGGGACCTTACAATCATCTTGGGCAAGAACGGGAGATTATAAAAATAAAATGGCTGAACTTAACCGACTACTCTTATTCGGATTAATAGGACGATAATAAGAATGTTTTAATTAATAAAAGGGCAGCCTGAGACATTATTTCTCGCACATGGCTGCCGTTGGATTATTTGATGTTTTCTTTTATTTCCTTCATTATTTAGTGGGTCTATAGGTCCACCGCTTCATATACATCATCTCTGCCTGCGGGTCTGTCATATGAATAATCGTCTTGAAGCGCTGCAAATCCAAAAGATGAACATTGTAGACCATAGCTTTTTCAGTTTTTTCACTGACCGGCTCCATGTTAATTTTGCCCTTTATCTGAACAGGACTTCCCACAGAAATACGTTGTATACGCAGCCTGCGATATATGGCATCCTCGACGGTTTGCTGTTTCTTACTGACAACACAAACCGTGCGTGTCAGACCGGTAAACATCAGCCGGGTCGTTTCATAGGCGGCGAGACAGGATAAGGCTGAATAGAGAGTTGGCTCCCAGCCCAGCACAAAGCCAGCCGTAATTAGCAGCAGACCATTACACAGCATAACAATCTGTATTAATGGAATTTTCCGGTGTGTTAGCAACAAAGTGGATGGACGGCCATCGTCAGACTCGTTAAGTCCTAGTGAATCCAGCAGCCCACCGTGACGGGCTGCCAGCCCTGCGCCAAGCCCGATACAGATTCCGCCTCCCAAAGCACATACAACCGGATGGCCGCTCACTGCTGGAAAAGGCGAGAGAATGATGGCTGAGCCTGAAAGGGCGAACAAGCCGGGAAGAGCTCGATACAGCATGGGTTTGTGAGTAGACAGAGAATACAGCAGCATTAGTGGCAAGTTCAAAACGAATAGCAGTAACCCAAAATGCTCCTGGGTATAAATCGACATGAGTCTGGAGATTCCCGTGACGCCTCCAGCGATCATATCGTGCGGATGTAAAAACAATTCCAGACCGACGGATGCCGTAATTCCACCAATCACCGTATAAAAGACAGGGAACCTGCTCGCATCTCCTGAAGCGGGCTTTACAAGCCACCTCATAGAGCTTCGGCATGTTTTATAGCGTGCGGCATAGCCTTCCCTCCTATGGATTGTCGTATCCAGCTATTACAGTTACGCCGAGTTACTTTCTTCCTTTCTTAGGCGGGGATCCTTAAACTTAAATATCTTGTTTAACATATTAAAAATAGGTTTTGACTGCTTTGTCAGAAGCGGTCCAAGAATCGCCAGTATGAGTACATAGATGGCTGCAAAGGGTTGAACAATATCAAGCAAACCACCTTCTTTACCCAAGTTGGCCATTATGATCGAAAATTCACCCCGCGCCACAATAGTTAGGCCGATATTTGCGGATGCTTTGGGAGATAAGGAAGCTGTACGCCCAGCCAGCATTCCTGCCCAAATGTTACCAAACAGCGTGAGAACGACTGCTGCCAGCGCAAGCCATATCGCGCTTCCTCCCAGGGATAGCGGATCAATGGATAGTCCGAAGCTGAAGAAGAACAGGGCGCCAAAGAAATCGCGAAAAGGAACAATTAAATGCTCAATCCGTTTGGCATGTTCCGTTTCGGCTAGTACCAGACCGACCAACAGGGCGCCGATAGCTTCAGCCACATGAATCGTTTCCGAAAAACCAGCCACCAGAAACAGGGAGCCGAAAACAACAAGTCCGAATACCTCATTGGAGCGAATACGGAGAATCCGATTTAACAGAGGGACGGCCTTTCGACCGATAATAATGACTGCAAGCATAAAGCCAAGCGCGATTAGTGCCGATAGCAGCACGCCCCCGAGCGAGGAAGAATCGCTGAGAACCAATCCGGAGAGGATGGAGATGTATACGGCGAGGAAAACATCCTCAAACATAATAATGCCCAAAATCATTTCAGTTTCAGCATTGGCGGTACGCTTGAGATCTACCAGCACCTTGGCAGCAATAGCACTGGATGATATTGTCGTAATTCCGGCGATGACCAGTGTCTCTGCTACAGGAAAGCCGCTCAAGAAGCCAAGAGCCAGCCCCAGTGTGAAATTAATTCCAATATAAATGGTACCGCCTACGGCAATGGAACGGCCTGATTTAATCAACCGACCTACTGAGAACTCCAGCCCCAAGTAGAAGAGAAGAAACAGCACTCCGATTCTTCCCATGAAATCAATAAAAGGGGCGCTTTCGATAAACCGAAAATCAAAATGCCATAGCTCCATCGCATGCGGTCCAACTGCCATTCCGATCAGGATATAAAAAGGGATGACCGAGAAGCGCAGTTTGGATGAAATAAGTCCGGCTGCAGCGATTAGAGCAATAGCCAATCCAACCTCAAATACCAGATGATCCATCCAATCACCCGCTTCCGTTCATAAGGATTTGTTTAAAGCGTTTTTGCTGATCACGTTCCCCGACAACGACCACAGTGGCATCATCGCTAATAATCACTTCAGGACCAGGATTTACGTATTTCTTTCCCTTTTTCTCCACAATGGCAATAACGGTGGCACCCGAATTTTGCCTTACATCCAGCTCACCGATGGATTTGCCGACACTTGTATAGTGGGATTCCACTCTGTACCATTCGATAATAAAATCGTCAAACATCATTTCTACACTTTCAAGTTGTTTGGGCTTATAAGTCATACCACCGATGATGGAGGCTACCAATCGCGCTTCCTGATCATTCAGGGTCGTCATAGAAATGCTTTGTTCCAGATCCTCGTAATCAAAGTGATATAACTCACGCCTGCCATCATCATGAATAATAATGACAATTCGGTCGCCACTCTCCGCATCTATTCGATACTTAATCCCGATTCCTGGCAAAATAGACTCTCGAATATCCATTTGTAAAGCCTCCTGTACGATATGTTTATTTAAATGAATGATATGGGAAATAAATCACATACTTTGGGTGTGACATGGAAACTATTTTTTATATGCATTAAATTCCATAAATTAACATAAAAGACCTGGTAAATAATTCTTACGTATTAGACTGATTGGGAAAGATTGACAAATAAACATGCAAATGTGGTGGTATGCATGCTAATAAGGAGGTTAAGCCACATAACTAGAGGTAAATTTGATGGGGAACAAGTATAATTGCTTCTTTAGCTTGCAAATGACTGGAATAAAAGGCAGACGTAGTTTAGGGATGCTCAATAGCAACACAAGCGCTATCAAAATTACAAAGGGAAGTGATTTGGCCGCAGCAATTACCAGATGAAGTAACGGGGAGGATTTGCGTATAGCTGGTTTGGAATGATGCTCCAGGCCGTGAGAGTCCGTTTCTAACGAGGAAACGTCAACATGAGGCATAAGAGAAGATCCCGTAGTAAACTGAAGGGATTGAGTGGTGTCTTCCGCGTGAAACGTCACAGGAAGGGACAAAATCTGAACGAGGCTCAATATGACGATCATGAATGTACGCAGCATGTTCAGCATCGTTGACATCTTATCTCCTCCTCTTGTGAAAAATTCATATTACTATAACCTTAACATACCCCATCCTAAATATTCAAACGCCTTTAGGTTTTCTCCTACATGAAACCCGATCATCCTCTTTTGAATATGTCTTTCTGTTTCCAGTCGTTCACTTCGTATAACCCTTCAGAGGCCGCCATATACTGAAAGCAGTGATCGAAAGGAGTGAGCCAATGGAACTGTTTACAGTGTGGACCAATACAGACGGAGATCAGGAAACCGACCGTTTTTACGAAGTGGTCAAAAGTAGAACCAAGGGACTACATATGTCACGGCGCGGATTTCGATTCACTTTCAGACAGCTGGACAACAAAGTGGCATGGACCTGCAAGGGCACAGAAAGCAATTCGGCGTTTGAGAGCTTTCTCCCCTGTGTATACAGCATCATGTCTTCGGCGATAGCGGATTATATTATCGAAGTCAGGGAGTGGGGGATACTCAATCTCATTCTCACCAAAGCCTGTTCGCTGCTGGAGGAAGAGGATACAGAGCAGATTCGCAGCATGATTCGCTCACTGTTAAACGATGATGGTCCCAGAGGACGTTTAAAGCGTCATGGCAAGCTGACCACTCTCCTGGAAAAGGATTTTAAGGAGCTTCGTGTGATCAATTTGGAAGGGCTTATTCAATTCAGGCTCCATGCGTATAAAAAAGAGCTTGAAGAAATCGTCGACTATGCCATGGAAGAGTTCTGGGCAGATCGGCAATACGAAGAATTTATGGGGCTGCTTAAATATTTTGTGTTTTTTCAGGAAAGCAAAGTTCCGCTCGTGCACGTACTTCACCAAGGCGGACATGATTTTACGATTCTCGATAGTGCCATGGTGCCTATACCGACTCCCGATGCAGATGACATCATTGTGGAAATGCCAGGCATTGAACTGGAAATGGAGGTCGAGGATCGAATCGTGAGTACCCTTATTTCGATTTCGCCTGCTTCCATTATATTGCACACAGACGATGAGCACACCCCTATTGTGCGGACGCTCCTGCATATTTTTGAAGATAAAGTGAAGCTGAGCAGACTTTATCCAGGTCAGGATGTTCAAAAATAATAAATTGTTTGTATAAACCAATGGATTTCTGGAAAGCCTTTGCCTCAAGGGGAGGTTTTTTATGAGATCCATGTTGGTATGGAAACGGATTTTGGGAACCGTGTTAATCGCAACCTGTCTGGTATTGCCCGGCAATGAAGTTTACGGTCACAAAGAACCGGTCCAGCATAAAAAATGGCAGTCTACACCTGTTTTGGCTCCACGGGAAGAGCAGGTCATTACGACCATGACGGTCACGGCAACAGGATATACAGCAGGCTATGAATCCACTGGCAAACGGCCAAGTCACCCCGGTTACGGTATTACGTATTCCGGTGTAAAAGTGCGTCGTGACAAAAATACACTGTCCACGATTGCAGCTGATCCCAAAACGTTTCCCTTGGGCAGCATTTTATACATTCCAGGTTATGGCTACGGGATTGTAGCAGATACAGGTTCTGCGATTAAGGGCAATAAAATTGACTTGTATTTTAAAACAACCCGACAGGTGTATTCCGAATGGGGCAAGAAAGACGTGGATGTTCAAATTATAAAAAAAGGGAACGGAAAATGTACGGAAAAGATGCTAAAATCGCTCCAAAAGGCGATAGAAACGCATAAATCCATTCCAAACGCGACGCTGGATGCTTCCATATAATCCTTGAATATTGTCTTTTCTGACTTCACATACTATGTTGCGGGATGAGCTTATCCCGCAAAAACATACTGGGAGGTTGAGAATTATGCCAAATCAAGGCGGAAGTTCTTTCACGAACAAAGGCTTCAAGGCAAGCACAGGAAATCAGTTCAAAGCGGAATTTGCACAAGACAATACGGTAGGTGTCGTTTCTCAAAAGGTAAAGCAGTCTGAACAAAATAAAATTCAAGACAACTTCCAGACACCAAATGAGAAGTATGATGAAGAATTTGCAACAGATCAAGGCGGTACAAGTGCAGTAGCGCAAAAGGTTCAAAACTCCAGTCGCAGCAAAATTCAAAGCAATGCTCAAACACCGAACGAAAAGTTCGACGAAAACTTTAACACGAAATAAAAAAAGCATATACAATCGACAATGCTCCGGATTTATTTCCGGGGCATTTCGCGTTGAGTGAAAGTGGTTAGGTAGCAATAGGTCTAAGGTTTTATCTCCTTTTTAATTGTTTTTAAGGTGGAATTAAGGTTTAAAGTGCAAAATAAAGTCAGCTAAACAACACCACCTTGAAGCATAGGGTTTGGGAGGAGATATACAATGGACGAATTTAAAAATAATAACTCTGGACGCCGGAACGACAACGATCAGGTTGATACTGATAAAGCAACTCGGCAAAATGATTCGAACGGTTCCTCATATTACTATTCCTACGGCCCTTTTTCTTCAGTTCAATCGGACGGACAACGTAGGGAAGGCCAGTCGGTGGACAAGGACGTTGAAATTACGCCACCGCAGGCAGTGAGACCTCTTCCTCCCTCTTACCATCGCGCTATGTCTGAGCAACAGGATGGTTCGGGTCGGAATGGCGGCAACTGGCAATTCAAACCGAATAAGCCCAAGTCGCAGGTAAAAACAATTTTCTTATCTTTTTTAGCCGGGATGCTGGTTATTACGGTATTGATGTATACAGCCGACCGAACAAATATGTTTACACCGGAGACGGCGTTGACTTCGGCGGCAGCTGAAAGCGGAGAAACGACTAATTCAGGAACAACCAGCTCGACTCCTAGCGCAGTTCCGGCTGTGATGCCTTCAGGTACCGCTGATGTTCAATCTGTTGTAGCTAAGGCTGGGCCGGCAGTCGTCAAAATTGAAACGCTTGCCAAGCAATCCAGTGGAAGCAGCGGCAGACAAAGCAGCCCTTATTACAATGACCCGCTGTATCAATACTTTTTCGGTAATCAGTATGGTGACAGTGGAAGCAGCGGCAACAGTAATGAAAATGAAGGTGGCAACAGCGGACAGCTGACTCCGCTTGGTATTGGTTCCGGTTTTATTTTTGATAAAACGGGTTACGTCCTGACCAACAACCACGTTGTTGAAGGCGCGAGTGTGGTTCAGGTTACAGTAGAGGGAACTAATAAGCCTTACGAAGCCAAAGTCTTGGGAAAAAATGCAGATCTTGATTTGGCGGTACTTAAAATAGAAGGCAAAAATAACTTTCCGACGGTAACTTTGGGTGACTCCGATAACGCTAAAGTCGGCGAGTGGATGGTCGCGATCGGCAACCCTGAAGGCTTTGAGCATTCGGTAACAGCCGGGGTGCTGAGTGCGAAAGAACGTACGATCACCATTAATAGTGAGTCGACTGGAAAACCGACGCAATACAAGCATCTCATTCAGACGGATGCGTCCATTAATCCTGGTAACTCTGGCGGACCGCTGTTAAATCTGCAAGGGCAGGTTATCGGTATGAACGTAGCTGTTAGTGCAGACGCACAGGGAATCGGGTTTGCGATCCCGTCCAATACGATTTTGGAAGTCGTCGATAAGCTGAAAAATAACCAACCGATCCCGAAAGAACCCGTACCTTTCATTGGTGCAAGTCTGTTAAATTTGAGTCCTGAAGTAGCCAAAGAATTGGGTACATCCCTGACCGAAGGCTCGGTTGTTCGGGATATTATTTACAAATCACCAGCATATCAGGCCGATTTGCGTCCTTATGATGTGATTATCGGAGCCAATGGCACACCTTATAGCACATCACAAGAGCTAATTCAATTTATCCAAAAACAAAAAGTGGGTACAGCACTGACGCTTAACATCGAACGAGCCGGGCAGAAAAAAGATATTCAGCTAAAAATAGGCAACAAAAATGACTTTAGCTCGACTCTTCAGCAGTAAAATGAGAATTCTACAAAAATGAACCTGTAAACGTAAGAAACGGAAGGAAGACCCTTCCGTTTCTTGCTGTATGCGGCGGCAAGATGCTACACGCGTCTACTCCTGCTACAATAGAGGGAAAAGAAGAAGAGATAAAGGAGTTTGATCGTGTATGCGTTCTACTATTCTGATCATTGATGACGATGAAAAAATTGTATCCATGCTGCGCAGAGGGCTGGCTTTTGAAGGATATGAAGTGCTTACAGCCGCCAATGGAGCAGAGGGATTAAATAAAATGCTAACAGCTGAGCCTGATGTGGTCGTGCTGGATGTAATGATGCCGCAGGTCGATGGTTTTGAGGTATGCCGTCGCATGCGGGAGGGTGGAAGCACGGTACCTGTTCTGATGCTTACAGCCAAGGATGAGGTTGAGAATCGGGTTAAGGGCTTGGATCTAGGGGCCGATGATTATCTCGTTAAGCCGTTCGCTTTGGAGGAGTTGCTGGCACGTGTGCGAGCGCTTTTGCGGCGTAAAACCGAACAACAAGACAATAATGGAAATCGGCTTACCTTCGAGGATTTACAACTGGATAACGAATCGCGTGAGGTAATGCGTGGCGGCAAACGTTTGGAACTGACGGCCAAAGAATTTGAACTGCTTCATTTATTCATGCAAAACCCCAAACGTGTTCTGTCGCGTGATCTGATTATGGACAAAATTTGGGGCTATGACTATAGCGGGGAATCAAACGTGCTGGAGGTGTATATCGCCATGCTGCGACAAAAAACGGAACAGGATGGCGGCAAACGACTTATTCGCACAATTCGGGGAGCCGGTTATATTTTAAGAGGTGATGTGTAATATGTCTATTCGGTGGCGGCTGACAGCTTGGTATTCGAGCATCTTGGCTATAGTGCTTGTCATTTTTGGTCTGGCTATTTACGGACTGGTTTATTATTACACATACAATGAAGTAAAAAGTCAGCTTACGACTCAGGCGCCACGGATTAACAAGCAGCTACTGCTTACGATTAAAGGGGGATTGTTTGAAGTCCCCAATCTGGATTTGGGCTTAGTGCAAGGACGTGGAATTGATGATTCACAGCTATATGTACAAATTTACAATTATACGTCCGGTGTTACCAAAACGACCCAAAATATGAAAGACCTCAATATCACCTTCCCTGTTCCATCTACAGCGGCAGGAGCAGTTCAAAATGAGGGGATTCGGCGTGTGAACGTAAATGGGGATTCCTTTATGATTTATCAACAACCGATTAAATCCGAGGAGTTGGGGTTGGTGGTCGGGTTGCTACAGGTAGGACAATTCACGGGCTCTCAGGATCGACTCATGAACAGGTTACAAAATGTGCTTGTATACGGTTCGTTGTTTGCATTACTCGCTGCTGCGACCTCAGGTCTCTTTTTAGCTCGCAAGTCTATGAAGCCGCTGGTCAAAGTCATTGAGGGGGCAAATCAGATTCAATCCAGTAATGATTTGAGTGTTCGGATTGAATATGACGGACCGCCAGATGAAATTGGACAATTAATCGGGACGGTTAACAACATGCTGGGGCGTACAGAGGTGTTTTACAAGGAGCTAGAAGATGCGTATGGTGCACAGCGCCGTTTTGTGGCCGATGCTTCCCATGAACTGCGCACACCTTTAACGACAATTCGTGGCAACGTTGATTTTTTGCTCAAAATGTGGACTACCGAACCAGGAGAGCGACCGAATATGGATGAAGCGATGATTCGCGAGCTTTCTATGGAGGCACTAAATGACATGGCAGATGAAGGCAAACGGATGAGCCGTTTGGTGAGCGATATGTTGTCACTCGCGAGAGCAGACACGGGGAAAACGTTCGATAAGGTGCCCGTTGCACTGGAACCGCTTGTAAGTGAGGTTGCCCGTCGTGCTCAGTTTTTGGAGCGAACGGCCGAATGGAATGTGGGCGACTTTTCGTTGCTGAATGGTATTTATATGGATGGCAGCAAGGATTATTTGCAGCAAATGCTATTCATTTTCATTGATAATGCGTTCAAATATACACCTGAAGGCACGGTCCGATTTGATGCCATTGTTTATCAGGGACAGGTGGGTCTGCGGATCAGTGACACGGGCATCGGAATGGACAAGAGTGAGGTTCCCTTTATTTTTGACCGCTTTTACCGGGCAGATGAGTCACGCGGTGTGACGGAGGGAATTGGGTTAGGGTTATCTATTGCCAAGTGGATTATTGATGAACATCACGGGTCTGTAGAAGTGGTTACGCGCCAAGGAGAAGGAACGACATTTGTCATCTGGCTTCCGGTCAGCTTTTCCGCGCCTCTGGAATAGGCTATAATAGGGAGGCAACTACATCATAGAATTGGCCGGTAGTGGCTTGGATGCCCACAGCAGTTATTGGAGCTGTATACTGTGTCGAAGAAAGCGGGGGCTATCTTTGGAGGTACTCAGAATTTCGCCCCGGGGTTACTGCTACGGCGTAGTCGATGCCATGGTATTGGCTCGTCAGGCAGCCAGAAATCTGGACTTACCCCGGCCTATTTATATACTAGGCATGATTGTGCATAACAGTCATGTCACCAATTCCTTTGAAGACGAAGGGATTATTACATTGGACGGCCCGAACCGTATGGAGATTTTAAGCCAGGTAGAGAGTGGTACTGTTATCTTCACTGCCCATGGCGTATCACCGGAGGTTCGCAAGCTGGCACGAGACAAGGGGCTGACTACGGTGGACGCGACTTGCCCTGACGTCACAAAAACGCATGATCTGATTCGGGAGAAGTCTGCCGAAGGCTATCAGATTGTTTATATTGGCAAAAAGAATCATCCAGAGCCGGAGGGAGCTATCGGTATTGCTCCTGATCATGTTCATCTGATTGAAAAGGAAGAAGAGATCGACAGTCTTACGTTGCCAGCTGGCAAAATCCTTATCACGAATCAGACGACCATGAGTCAATGGGACATTAAGCACATTATGAAGAAGCTGCTGGAGAAGTTCCCAGGTGCCGAGATACACAATGAAATCTGTTTGGCGACGCAGGTACGTCAAGAAGCGGTAGCTGAGCAGGCCGGACAGGCGGATCTGGTAATCGTCGTCGGTGATCCGCGCAGTAACAATTCAAACCGATTGGCTCAGGTGTCGGAGGAAATTGCGGGTACAACAGCTTATCGTATTTCTGATGTAACCGAGCTGAAGAGGGAGTGGCTTGAGGGAGTAGCTAAAGTGGCTGTGACTTCTGGGGCTTCAACGCCTACACTGATTACCAAAGAGGTTATTACGTACTTGGAGCAGTATGATGCGGCTAACCCGGATACGTGGGAGATTCAGCGGACCATCGATATGAAAAAACTGCTGCCTCCTGTACGAGAGAAGTCAAAAACGACTAAATAGCATGGGATTGAATTACAGCCGTTATTCGGATACAAACATCCGGATAGCGGCTCTTCAAATTGTTTAAGTAATAGATATTATCCGATTAGTTCAGCTTTATTAAGTCAGAAAATAGAATAATTCGGGATAATAAAGCCTTGACGAGTAAAGCTAAAACAGGTATAGTTGCTTTAACGAATAAAAGCTTAAAAGCGAACAAGCGTCTAAGTGTCATAATGTCATCCGTAAGTGGTTAATAAAATATGTTTTATAGAGAGGAAGAAAAAAATGATCGTTATTGCTGGTGTTCAAACACCTGAAGAACATATCCAAGCTATTGTTGAAGTTATTGAGAAAGAAGGATTGCAGGCTCATGTATCACGGGGATCGGATCGCACGATCATCGGACTGATCGGTAGCGTAGAGCCCAAGCTGGCTGAACATCTGCGTCAAATGAAAGGCGTAGAAAATGTGGTTAAAATATCGAAGTCCTACAAATTGGCCAGCCGTGATTTTCATCCGGAAAATACGGTTATCTCCGTTAAAGGTGTAAATATCGGCGGGGGCGAGCTTGTCATTATGGGTGGACCATGTGCCGTTGAGTCTGCTGCACAGATAGATGAAATTGCCGGATTGGTCAAAGCTGCAGGTGCACAAGTCCTCCGTGGAGGTGCTTTTAAGCCGCGTACGGGGCCTTACAGCTTCCAAGGAACTGGTGTAGAAGGTTTGATCATGATGGCTGAGGCAGGCCAAAAGCACGACCTCCTGACCATCACAGAGGTCATGACACCTGAATACGTAGACATCTGTGCGGAATATGCTGATATTCTGCAAGTAGGTACACGTAATATGCAAAACTTCGATCTGCTGCGTAAGCTGGGAACTTGCGGCAAGCCAGTATTGCTCAAACGCGGTTTTAGCTCTACTTATGACGAGTTCTTGAATGCTGCCGAGTACATCTTGGCAGGTGGCAACCCGAATGTTATGCTGTGTGAGCGTGGTATCCGCACATTCGAAACCTACACCAGAAATACACTCGATTTGTCCGCGATCCCTGTATTGCAACAGTTGAGCCATTTGCCGGTTATTTCCGATCCTAGCCATGGCACAGGTAGACGTGAGCTGGTTGTTCCTATGACGAAGGCCTCTGTAGCTGCCGGAGCGGATGGACTGATTATTGAAATGCACACAGACCCTGACAACTCGATGACGGGCGATGGTGTACAATCCCTATTCCCGGATCAGTTTGCAGATTTACTGAAAGATTTGGAACTGTTAGCTCCTGCTGTTGGAAAAACTTTCCAAACACCTAGTGCCGTTTCTCAAAGCTAATAATTAACATTAATGCATAAAAGTTTTGCCGCAACGCAGTAAATAAGATTAAAATTACCAAAAAGCCCGATGTTTCGGGCTTTTTGTGCTATTCAAATGTTATCAAGAACGTAAGCATATCTAACATTAGTTTAAAAAATACCTTACATAGCTATTGACCCGTGTCATGTTTGAGATTTATAATGACGACAGAAAAAAACATTCGATCATGAACATTTCAGGGTTGTATAAGACTTAATGTTCGGAAAAATTGGGAGGAAGAAGACATGTCCGTTGAAAATGTATTGAAAACAATTCAGGAAAATAATATTGAGTGGGTAGATTTTCGTTTTGTAGATTTGTCTGGTCGTGCTCACCATATTTCATTGCCAGCTTCCGAAGTAGATGAAGAAACATTTGTTAACGGTGTTGCTTTTGACGGTTCTTCCATTCCCGGCTATCGTGGCATCGAGGAATCCGACATGGTTATGCTGCCCGATCCAGAAGCGGTTTTTATCGACCCTTTCACTCAGCATCCTACACTGAATATTCTGTGTGACATTGCTACGCCAGACGGCGAAAAATACGACCGCGATCCTCGCGGCATTGCAAAAAAAGCTGAGGAATTTCTGCAGTCCGCAGGAGTGGGTACAGCTGCATTTTTTGCACCTGAGTCTGAGTTTTTCATCTTTGATGATGTTCGCTACGAAAGCGGCATGAACAGCTCCTCCTTTTTCGTAGATTCCGAGGAAGCAGCTTGGAACACGAACCGTAAGGAAGAAGGCGGCAACCTGGGCTTTAAAGTGGGAGTGAAGGGCGGATATGTACCTGTAGCGCCAGTAGACACCCAACAAGACATCCGTAGTGAAATGTGCCGTTTGCTTGAAGAAGCAGGTCTGAGAATTGAGCGCCATCACCATGAGGTAGCTACTGCAGGCCAAGCGGAAATCAACTTCCGTTTTGATACACTCAAGAAAACAGCAGATAACCTGCTCGTTTATAAATACATTGTACACAACACAGCTCGTCAATATGGTAAAGTGGCAACATTCATGCCGAAACCAATTTTCGGAGACAACGGAAGTGGTATGCATGTTCACCAATCTATTTTCGATGGCGACACTCCTTTGTTCTACGAAAAAGGTGCTTATGCTAATCTGAGCGAAATGGCTCTTCATTACATTGGCGGTATTCTGTACCATGCACCTGCACTGATCGCTTTGACAAACCCAAGCACAAACTCGTTCAAACGTCTCGTTCCTGGCTACGAAGCGCCGGTTAACCTGGTATTCTCTAAAGGTAACCGTTCTGCAGCTGTACGTATTCCAGTAGCGGCTGTTACTCCAAAAGGCTGTCGGATCGAGTTCCGTACACCGGACTCCACAGCTAACCCTTACCTTGCCTTCTCAGCGATGCTGATGGCGGGTCTGGATGGCATCAAGCGCAAACTGAACCCAATCGAATTGGGCTATGGTCCACTTGACACCAATATCTATGAGCTGTCTGACGCTGAAAAAGGTAAAATCCGCAGCGTACCTGGTTCACTGGATGAGGCTCTGGACGCTCTGGAAGCTGACTATGAATTCTTGACTGAGGGCGGCGTATTTACGAAGGACTTCATTGATAACTATGTAGAGTTCAAACGTTCTGAAGCTAAATCGGTGAACATCCGTGTTCATCCGCACGAATATAGCCTGTATTTTGACTGCTAATAAATCGATAGCATAGTTGCTTTGAATAACAATCATGAGCCTACGGTAACAGTTGTTGTTCAAGATAGGTCTCCGGTCTTATGCCGGGGACCTTTTAATATTAAAATGATTATTATAAAATAAAGATGTTAAATATGTTAACATTCACAGCTTTGTCACATCATAAATGAAATCGGAAACATTTTTATACAAGTCTTGAACGCTTTTATGAATACTGCTATCATAGCGATAATATCCACACCAGAGTAGAGAAGGGATGGGAAATTGTTGAGTAAGAGAGCCTACAATTTTAATGCAGGACCAGCGGCATTGCCGCTCAAAGTACTGGAACGTGTACAAGCTGAATTCGTAGATTTCCAGGGAACAGGGATGTCCATCATGGAAATGTCTCACCGTGGAGCCGTGTATGAATCTGTTCATAACGAGGCGCAGGAACGTCTGTTATCTCTGCTGGGCAATCCACAAGGCTACAAGGTGTTGTTTCTACAAGGGGGCGCAAGTACGCAGTTTGCAATGCTGCCTTTAAATTTCTTGAGCGAAGGACAGACCGGGAGCTATGTAATGACAGGTAGCTGGTCGGACAAGGCATATAAAGAGGCCAAGCTATTGGGCAAGGCACATATTGCCGCCTCCTCCGCTGATGAGAAGTACATGCGTCTTCCGAATGTGGATTCCTTGGACTTGCCTGAGAATACTGCTTATGTGCATATGACGTCCAACGAGACGATTGAAGGTACACAATTTAAGCAATTCCCGGATACGGGTTCCGTACCGTTGATTGTGGACATGTCCAGTGATATTTTTTGCAAGCCTTTTGATGTTACTCAATTTGGATTGATTTATGCTGGCGCGCAAAAAAATCTGGGACCTTCTGGTGTAACGGTCGTGGTTGCCCGTGAAGAGCTGTTGGCTTCCTCAACTGGCAATATTCCTACGATGCTGCGTTACAGCACATATGAAAAAAATAACTCTCTCTACAATACCCCCCCATCCTTTGCCATATACATGGTGAATGAAGTGCTGAAATGGATTCAGGAAGAAGGCGGCTTGGAAGGCATTGAGCGTGTGAACCAACAAAAAGCTGATTTGCTATACGACCGTATTGACAGTAGCGAAGGCTTCTATCGTGGTTGTGTGGACAGCGCTGATCGTTCTATCATGAATGTCACCTTCCGCCTCGCGAATGAGGATCTGGAAAAACAATTTATTAAGGAATCCGAACAGGCTGGGTTCATCGGATTGAAGGGACATCGCAGTGTAGGAGGGCTTCGCGCCTCGATCTACAATGCTGTTCCACTGGAGAACTGTCAAGCATTAGCCGAGTTTATGGACGGATTCAAACAACGTAACAGTTAATTTCACGGACATATATTTCGATACACGATATTTGAAATCGAAAAAAGTAAATGTAAAGCCTTCCCTGAATGTGTATAGGGGAAGGCTTTAGTGGTGTGGGGAATTGTATTTTTTGATGAAAAAATGTGTATGTTTTCAGTGTATACATTTTGGTTAGACTGTAGGTTATTTGTCTGATGAATTTAATGATGAAGGGAACGAAACGTGATGCCATTACATATTGTGCTTGTCGAGCCAGAAATCCCGGCTAACACAGGGAATATTGCCAGAACGTGTGCTGCAACCGGAACTCATCTGCATTTGGTGAAGCCACTGGGCTTCCGTACCGACGATGCCACGTTAAAACGGGCCGGACTTGATTATTGGTATGCTGTCCACATTGAATATCACGAGTCTTTTGCTGAAGTGCAGGAGAAATATCAGGAAGGCCGCTTTTTTTATGCGACGACAAAAGCAAATCAGCGGTATAGTGATATTGCATTTCAGGATGGAGACTTTTTGGTATTTGGTAAAGAAACGAAAGGGTTGCCTCCCGAGCTGTTAGCTGCTAATCCAGATACATGCATCAAGATGCCGATGTCAGATAAAGTAAGATCTCTAAACTTGTCGAATTCCGCTGCGATTATCGTCTATGAAGCGCTGAGACAAATGGCTTTTCCGGGTTTATCGTAAAGAACATCAAGTGAACAAGTATAAATGCGAATAAAGAACCAGGACCTTAGTTGCTAATAGAAGTTGCACCTTTATTGCTCAAATGTACATGACAGTGGAGCTTAAATGAAGGTTATATGGTCATAAATTTGCGAAATTCTCAGCGAGAGCTAATGATAATTGGCTTTCCGGTCGATAAAAATATTATAGACATTCTGTACCATACTTTGATATGGTTCATGATTTTATGAAAAAATGTAATAAAATTTCCTGTGATCAGCAGGATTCGACAAAAAGACAGCGAATACTACATAAAGAATAGTGTCTTTGTACCTAGTTTTTCGCATGGAAAGAAAATTGTAAGTTATTACTCAATAGGAGAGGTGTACGATCACGATGAAACCTGCCGGTGTGGTACGTAAAGTTGATCAGCTGGGGAGAATAGTTTTGCCTAAGTCACTGCGTAAAAGATATCAAATGAATGAGGGAGATCCTGTCGAAATTTTGGTTCAGGGTGACCACATTATTTTGGAGCGTTACCGTCCAAAATGTGTGTTCTGTGGTTCAGTAGAACAAGTGAACGACTTCAAAGACCGTTATATTTGTGCTCAATGCCTGACAGAAATGACACAGTACTCCTCCTAAATGAGGCAAAAGCATCACGACATTCGTTCGTGATGCTTTTTTTCGGATTGAGCCGTACGTCGGCTAGCATATTTAATTTAGTAGTAAACTACACGTAACTATTTATAGAACAAAAAATGAGTAGGAACTGGACGCAAATTACCATCTGACGGTTTGTTTACGATTCGACCGTTTAGTATAAGCGACGATGAGCCGCCTCCGTCCAAATTATAAGCATCTTGAACACCTAGATTGTACATTTTCCCTTGCACTTCTTCGAGTGTCGCACCCGAACCCCCGCTTTCATTGTAGCCGTCTACGACAATAATGAGCAACTGATCATCTTTATAGTTGCCAATGACCGTACGAGGGGCCCGCTTGGGGGAGACTTTCCATTTATCAGGAATAGGCATTTTTTGTCCCCTTTGCAGCAGAACGGGAACGAAGGTAGCCCCAAAGGCAGGCTTTAAGCTGTCCAGAGCGCCTTGACTGTAAAATTTGCCCCCGATAAGCTTGCCGTCGTTACTCAGTCCGACGAATGACAAATCCTTAAAACTGGACTGAAAGCCAGTAAGGTAGTGACCGTTCAAGACAGTAGTGCTTAATGGATAGCGTTTGCCGTCTCCATCCGCAAAGCCGCCTGCATTGATGCCTGCAATAGCTCCGTGTCTCAAGACTGCACGCATGGTCGTTTCGGAGCCACCCAATTTGTCACTTCCCAAAGACATTTTCATAGCAGTAGGATCTTTAAGTTTGACCTTCATAGCGTAGCCGTGATAAATTCCCGGGTTCACCTTAAACAATTCAATGGTAATCCGGTTACTATCTACCCGCTCATAGGGAACCCCCAGTTTGGCGGTGATGCGCCGATCATAGATGACCGCGGGCCGCTTGGACTGCGCAGAGGCAGTCATGACAAGCTGATTCATCGTTTGGGTCGTTTGCTTGTACAGCTCAGATGTCCGGCGAATCGTAGATAAGGTGTACGTTGCCGTTTGCTTGGCTTCATTAAGCTGCTTGCCTACTGATTGCGTTTGTAGAGTGATTTCGGCTTTTTGCAGACTCGGGGAAGCAGACCCAGGAAAGTTCAAAGGGGGATGCACTAACAAAATACACCCCAACAAACCGATAAAAGGAGCAAGGGCCAACATAAAGAACCGGTTTACTAGTTTTGCATCTACATTCATTTTAGTAAGTCCATTTTTTTCTGGAGTGTATTGAGCTGCTGCTTGACTTCATTTAATTGGGTATACAGTTTATTGCTGTTATCGGTCTTGTTGTTTGCATTATCCTTCGTAAAGGTCAGTAGTTCATTGAAGGACTGGACTTTGCCCTGCAATCCGCTAACTTCCTTGGAAAGTGCAGTCAGTTGCTTTTCATAGTCAGATTTGAGCGCATGAATCTGTTGGTCTGTATGGGTTTGCATCTCGTTTAGCATTTGCTGCTTCAAATGATTGCTATACAGATAGGTTGCGAGAGCACCTAGTATAATAAGAATAAACCAAAATAGCAGAAAAGCCTTTACGGGCAACCCCTTTTTTAAATTGCTCCGCCGAGCTTCGGCAGGAGGACGTTCATGTGAAGCTTGCATGCGATTTTCAACTCCCGTGTAAAGTCAAATTTCCAGTCTTTATTTGCAGTTCCAATTCTATCATGGGCCTATTTATTTCGCAAAAGCGAAATAGTCGTATAAAAATATTGGAAAAAGAGATTGCATCGGAAGGAAGTCCTAGGATACAATTTCCTTAAATCGTTTTCGCTTCCTATACGTTCACATTTGCGCAATTTCTACATAAGCAACCCCCAATTTTAGAATTATTTTCGATAACTATGTACTTTTTTGTAAACTCAGGAGGTTTAGATATGAGAAAAGTATGGCAGGTGGTCATCATAGATATCCATCCTACAAGTATGCTGGGAACAAAGCTTATTTTGGAAGACCAGCAGGATTTGCTTGTCAGAGGGATGTCCTCCTCCGGCACAGAAGGCCTGGAGCTGGCTTGCTCCATTCGGCCGGAAATCATTTTAATGGACTACAGGTTGCCTGAGGGAACGGCGGAACCGTTTTTGACACAAATGCGGGCCTTGTCTCCGGACAGCCATATTGTTATTATGACGGATGAGGACAATATTACGTTGTTTCAGCAGCTAATTTCGCTTGGGGCAAATGGAATGCTATCCAAGCAGGCATCACCAAGCCAGTTAATCCATCTGATCAACGGTTTACGCGAAGGATTTGCTTCTTTACCGATGGATTGGATTCGTTGTGGAAACTGGCCATTTATACCGTTAATGGCTTCTGAGCCTTTTGACGAATTGACACAAACCGAAGTTTTTATTATGGAACGTATTGTACAAGGAATTACATATGACAAAATTGCTATCGAGATCGAAGTTAGTCGGCGCTCCATTGATAATTATCTACGTAAAATTTATGCAAAATTAGGCGTGTCCAGCCGGGCGCAGGCGATTGAACGTTATGCCTTATATGCGCGTCAGATGAAGCAGCTATATGCCTGACGCGTCAGCCCGGAGATCATGACCTATTTTTCAGGAGAAGGAGGATGTTCATGCAATATTCCTTTGCTTCACGAACGGCTGCGATGTTGGCTTCTCCAGTGCGTCATATCCGGGAAAATGCGAGAAGACACTCCTTTATATCTCTGGCTGAAGAATTGCCTGCACAAGAGCTGTTTCCGGTGAAGCTGCTGGAAGAAGCGGCTCATGATGTGTTTGGCTCCGGCCCTGATGCCCTCCAGTATGGTGAACCGGAGGGCTATTTTCCTTTGCGGGCATGGCTTGCGGGAGAGTGGGAACAGCGTAAAAGAGTAAGAGTGCCGCCAGGTCAAATCCTTCTCACGACAGGCAGTCAGCAGGCCATTGACCTGATCGTAAGGCTGATGGTGGATGAGCGTGATCCGGTATTGGTCGAAAACCCGACATCTCCTGGATGTTTACAAGTGCTATCTATGCAGGGTGCACAGGTCGTTCCTGTAGAATCAGATGCGGAAGGTGTCATTCCCGATAAGCTTGAAGCTTTAATGATCCGTTATCGACCCAAGCTTTTTTTTGCCACGCCAACG
Source organism: Paenibacillus sp. TY11 (assembly GCF_059772165.1). Classification (NCBI taxonomy): domain Bacteria; kingdom Bacillati; phylum Bacillota; class Bacilli; order Caryophanales; family Paenibacillaceae; genus Paenibacillus; species Paenibacillus sp. TY11. The sequence goes on from NZ_JCBAIQ010000008.1 coordinate 249,471, forward strand.
TTTACGAACCCGACGGGCTCCTTATGGAGCGCGGCAAGACGGCAGGAAATTTTGGACCTGTGCAGGCATCATGAGGTGCTGGTAGTTGAGGACGATTCTTACGGTGAATTGCATTTTAAGCAAAAGAACGAATCCCATGATAAGAGTCCGCATGGTCAGAGTCGAAAATTTGCAGAAGCTTATCCCTCACTATTCGCGCTGGATCATGCGGGTCAGGGCGGTCAAGTGCTATATATCGGTTCATTCAATAAAACAGTTGCTCCTGCACTGCGAACTGGCTGGGCGGCTGGTCCTGCGCCGCTGATTGAAGGGATGTACGCCTTAAAGCAGCTGGCTGATATGCAATCCAGTACGATGAACCAACGGTTGCTGTTCCAATTGCTGACCAGTTCGCGTTTTCAATGGCACGAGCACTTGGCGATGTTGAACAAGGAATATTCGACTCGACTTCAATTAATCTTGGAGCTGCTCAAGCGTCCATTTTGGAAAGACGTGACATATCATATTCCGTCCGGCGGTATGTATGTGTGGGTGCAGTTGCCCGATGGGCTAGACAGCGCATTGCTGCTAAAGGCGGCGTTACCCAAGGGCGTAGCCTTTATGCCAGGTGCGCTGTGTGCGGTTGGCGATGAAGGCGCGTCCCATATTCGCCTCAATTTTAGCCATCCGGGCCGAGAGCAACTGCTTATGGGCATGAATCTCATCGGTGAGACGATCAGTGAATTTACTGCGCGGAGCTAGCAACAACCACCGATCCCGTGTCAGTCATCCTCCGCATCCGCAGCAACGGTGGAGTAAGTGATTGGCGCTTCCGCAATCCGGCGCTGTCCACCGCCCTCGTCAAGCTCTGCCGCCATTCCATCGGCCGCTTTAATGCCCTGCTCTTGCAGCACTACCGCATACTCGCTTAGGGCGGCTTCGCCAAACGGAGTCAGTCGATAGCGGCCGCGGGATACGCGCTCAAACCAGCCGTAGTAGTTGTGCTGAAGTACGGCAGCAGCTGTGCTGACGGCTGCTATGCGGGCGAGCTGAGCCGGGGCAGCTTCCCCCAAGCCCTGCAAGGCTGCGGCTACGCGCAGCGCCTTTTCCCGGTAGGCAGTGACCAGCTTGCGCCGGGTGCTGCCGCCGGTATTGTGGTCACCGCTGCGTGCGTGAAATTCCCGCAGCAGCTTTTCCTTGCGCGAGCCAGGGCGGACCGCTGTCGTTTTGCGGACATTGTCGTTAGGTCCTATGGGCTTACACAGTACCTCAACGAGCGGCGGCTTGGTTTTAAAATGGGTTACGGTGAGCAAGCCCAGTCCCAACTGGCGGCACAGTCCGACCAGCTCGTTCCAGCGCTGATTCACCGCCCCTTTTTTGGCACGATTCCGTTCTACGGCTACATATACATTGCTGCTTAGCTTCAAGCGCTGCATGCCTTGCAGCACCAGCGCCAGGTTAAACGTCTTTTTGATCTCCACAATCAGTGGCGCCTGCTGCCCTGGCTTGATACCTACCAAATCGCAGTTGCGCACCTCTCCTTTGACTTCATATCCCAAGCTCTCAAAAAAGGCTTTGACCGGAGCGTACAGCTCCGTCTCATGCCGAACCGCCATGGCTTCTCCCGCTCCTTTATCCCATTATTCCGAGCTTATATTGTACCATAATGCGTCAGGTCCGCGTTGTTGTTGTATATTTTAGCACAGTGTATCCCTTGGTTTTTTCGAAAAAGCAGAGAGACCTGTCACAAAAAATAGGTCAATTCTGAAATCAATCTGCATAGGTATGTATTACACTTTTTTTAAGGGGATTGCATCATATCCTGAAAGGCGTGACGAGTGTAGCCATAATCATCAGGAGTGGAGGATAGTCATTACGCAGTCATGGGAGGAACCGAGCATGAATATTTTTGAACGCGTTGCGGAGTACCGGGCGGAAAACAACCGTCTGGCCTGGAGCGGCACTTTTAGAGAGTATATTGAGATACTCAAGAAAGACCCGACGCCGGCGATGACAGCTCATGCACGGGTTTACAAGATGATTGAATCTTTTGGTGTAGAAGAGGTTGGGGGACATAAGCGATATAAATTTTTTGAGCAGGAGATTTTTGGGCTGGACCGAGCGTTGGAAAAGTTAGTGGAGGAATATTTCCATTCCTCAGCCAGGCGACTCGATGTGCGCAAGCGTATCCTTCTTTTGATGGGACCCGTCAGTGGGGGGAAATCGACGCTGGTCACGTTGCTAAAACGTGGTCTGGAGAAATTTTCGAGAACGGATCAGGGAGCCGTATACGCGATTGAAGGCTGCCCCATGCACGAAGACCCGCTCCATCTGATTCCCCATGAGCTGCGTCCCGAATTTGAAAAGGAGCTGGGCGTGCGCATTGAAGGTAATCTCTGCCCATCCTGCCAGATGAGATTGCGTACGGAATTTGATGGCGATATTGAAAAGGTCCGCGTGGAGCGGGTATTTATATCAGAAGAAAACCGGATCGGTATTGGTACGTTCAGCCCTTCTGATCCGAAGTCGCAGGATATTGCTGATTTGACGGGCAGCATCGACTTTTCCACGATTACGGAGTATGGTTCGGAATCCGATCCGCGCGCGTATCGTTTTGACGGAGAATTGAACAAAGCGAATCGTGGACTGATGGAGTTTCAGGAAATGCTGAAGTGCGATGAGAAGTTTTTGTGGAATTTGCTATCTCTGACCCAAGAGGGGAATTTCAAGGCCGGGCGTTTTGCGCTCATCAGTGCAGATGAACTGATCGTGGCTCACACCAATGAATCCGAATATAAAAGCTTTATTGCAAACAAAAAGAACGAGGCATTGCAATCACGGATGATTGTAATGCCGATTCCTTATAACCTGAAAGTGTCGGAGGAAGAAAAGATTTACGCCAAGCTCATTGAACAAAGTGACATGAGACATATTCATATCGCTCCTCATGCGCTGCGGACGGCTGCTATATTTTCCGTGCTTACCCGTTTGAAGGAGACGAAGAAGCAGGGCATGGATCTGGTCAAAAAGATGCGTATGTATGATGGTGAAGAGGTCGAAGGGTACAAGGAAGCCGATCTGAAGGAGATGCAAAGCGAGTTTCTGGAGGAAGGGATGTCCGGAGTAGACCCGCGGTACGTTATTAATCGTATTTCCAGTGCACTAATTAAGCAAAATGTGGAATCCATCAATGCCTTGGATATTTTAAGAGCGATTAAGGATGGTCTGGATCAACATGCCTCCATCACAAAGGAAGAACGGGAGCGCTATCTGAATTTCATTTCCGTGGCTCGTAAGGAATATGACGAGTTGGCGAAAAAAGAAGTGCAGAAGGCCTTTGTGTACTCTTTCGAGGAATCAGCCAAGACGCTGTTTGACAACTATTTGGATAACATCGAAGCTTTTTGCAATTGGGCGAAAATCCGCGATCCGCTTACAGATGAGGAACTCGACCCGGATGAGCGGCTCATGCGCTCAATTGAGGAGCAAATCGGGGTGTCGGAAAATGCGAAAAAAGCGTTCCGTGAAGAAATATTAATCCGTATTTCCGCTTATTCCCGCAAGGGCCGGAAGTTTGAGTATCATCATCATGATCGGCTGCGAGAAGCCATTGAGAAGAAGCTGTTCGCCGATCTGAAGGATATTGTAAAGATTACGACTTCGACCAAAACGCCTGACGCTAATCAGCTCAAACGGATGAATGAGGTGATTAAGCGACTGATTGAGGAGCATGGCTACACAGGAGCCAGCGCTAACGATCTGTTGAGGTATGTAGGTAGTCTCCTGAATCGGTAAGATGAGATAAACAAGTACAGTATGGAGGAGCCATGGGTTGAGATGGATGGTGTAATGACGGCTGTGAGGTATCCGATCAACGTGTTTCCTATAGGGAATCCGGCAAGCACAGGGAGTTTCAGGTGCTGCCGGATTCTTTTTTTGTATCATTAGGTAGTTATATTCAGATATTTTTCTGATAATGATGTGTAAAAAGTCACAATTAATCATCTGTTTTTTTTTACATTTTCTAAAAAGTATCCGATAAATATGGTAATGTAAAATCTATGTAAACTATTATTTGGAGGAACTTATGATTCATGTCGTTGAGAGTAGATTAAAACAGATTCAATATATTGGTATTACTAATGATGATTTGGCTTTATTGCATCATTATCAGGGACTATTCCAATCTATTGTGAACGAGGTAGTCGATCGGTTTTATGAGCATGTAGAAAAGGTTCCGCATCTCATGTCGATTATCTCCAAATGGTCGAATATTGAACGACTCAAGCAAACACAACATGAATACTGGCTTTCTCTCGCAGATGGGAAAATAGATGATCAGTTTATCGAACACCGTCTTTTTGTGGGGCAAGTACATTCCCGAATCGGGTTGTCCTCCGATTATTATTTGGGCACGTACATTACTTATCTTGATATTGCAGTAGACATTTTAAAGCGTTCAGGGATAGAGGACTGGTATTCTATTGTGCACGCTCTTACCAAAATGTTCAATCTGGATTCCCAGCTTGTATTGGAAGCTTATCAGAAAAAGGAAAAGGAACAAATCAACGAGCTGGCCGACGAACAAACGCAGGTGCTGACCGTTGTGTCCCGAATTGCCCAAAATTTGACCGGGATGATTGCCGAGCTTAGGGAAAATACGGATAATATCGCGGAGAGTGCCTGCAACACTGCTTCTTCGCAGGAACATACAGAGGAATTGGTACAGCAATTGAGTGACGAGATTAAGCATATTGAGCAGATGAGCAGTACGATCCGAGAACTATCCGATCAGACTCATCTGCTGGGACTGAATGCGGCGATTGAGGCAGCCCATGCGCAGGAAGCAGGGCGCGGGTTTCAAATTGTGGCACAGGAGGTGCGAAAGCTGGCATCTAATTCGAAGCAAGCACAGGAGCAAATTCAGCGCAAGGTGCTGGATATTGCCCGTATGCTTGACAGTGTGCAATCCGAAACAGCTGTCACAACAGCAAGTGCCCGGCAACAAGCCTCCAGCTCAGAAGAATTGGCTTCCTTCACAAAGCTGATCGAAAACATGGTGAAGGAATTGGAAATGCTGCAGCACTCCTCGGAAATGCTGAAGGTTTGAGATGTAGTTTAAACGGTATCCCTACTTTGGAAGCTTCTTTATTGTAGCACCTCAGTCGAAGATTTTTTCCATTCTATGTGAGCCGCAAGTACTCTTTTCCATAACTCGTCCCGTTCCTGGCGACTGTAGTTAACGAGCGGCTCGCCAAATACATCTGCCAACACTTCCAGCCACTGCGACTTCTTATCTATCTCTATTTTTTTCAAACCGTTTAGCCCGCGTTTTTTCCAAATACATCCTCTGAGTTCATTCGCCTCTAATGCTTGCCTTTGCCGAATCAGAAACAGGTTAAACCATGGAGATTCCGCTGAGCGGCTATAGAAATGATGTTTCGGCATAAATTCTTCCAAATCCTGAACAACCGTAGGAGCAAAATCAACGCCAACAAATGAAGCAAGCGAGTCATGCTCTAAACGCCAACCTTTTGTAACAACCCCGGATTCCATAACTTTATAATGAAGAGGGGTTTGTTCATAAGTCCCCATACGGAGTGGAAGAGGCTCATATGGCATATCGCCCAACCCGACATCAACAATCCATACTTCATCTTCATGATGCCCATTTAGCAAGTTCACTGTTAGTCCAAGATGAAATGAATTAATGCGTGGCTCAGCTCCTAAAGGTTGTACCCCGGCACGATGCAGGGAAACTTTGTACCCTAGTGAATGTAGTAGTGAACTAAAGGCACCATTTAGATGGAAACAATAACCACTTCTTCCATGTAGAATGAGTTGAATGGATTCTTGAAAACCAATGGCTGCCGGCTTCCTTGCAAAAATGTCCAACGTTTGCCATGAAAGATGTTTTACATGAGCCTTATGCAGCTCAACTAAATAGGAAAGGGTAGGAGGCTGAATTTCGGGAATTCCGATTCTGTTTAAATAAGCTTTTATTTCTTCTTTTGTCATGGTGTACATGTACAATCACCTCTATTGTTAGTTTCCCAAATTCTCTTCTCGAAACAAATGATCATTGAGTCTTAACATCATTGTAGAAGGGGGGAGTGCTGTTTACAATGCTATAAATTTTTGGTTGTACCGGTACAGTCAGCAAGTCGATTGGCTTTAGCGGCATGCGCTTTTCCTGTAGTTGGTTGTCAGAACACAAAAAAACAGACCGTTTCATCGGGTCTGTTTTCCTGTTTAGTTCCAAGCCGACAGATTATAGCAGTGATCTAAGTTCACGTCGGTATTTGTTCAAATGCACGAACGACGGAATGACTCGCTTGGCAGAACGGAAGCCGCCTATTCTGATATTGCGGACCACATGATAGGGAGAGATCAATAGTGCGTGAAGCAGATGCAAATCATGGGTGCTCAATGGACGATATCGTTGATAGTAATCTATCGCGCGCAGCATCTTTGTCCCATTCCAAAGACAATTCCGATGAAGGAGATGGGAGAGATCTTTCATCCTTACATGTAGGGAGCAATTTTCAAAGTCGATCAAATGGATTTTGAGCTGTTTGCCTTTAATCAGATTGGGATAATTATAGTCGCCGTGTATAAATGCGGCGGCTTTTTGCTCCTGAGCAATTGCTTCTCTAACTTTGGGCTGCTGTAGGCGATTGGACACTTCTTCACAAAGAGCTACGAGATGTGCTGTGCCTCTGTATGGAATGAGGCGTTTTTTGTATCCAGCTATTTCATCGCTCAAGCCTTCATAACGGATTCTGGATGGCGGAGCTTCAGTGACAGGAAAGCCCACGGCACTGAAATGGAATTTGGCTAAAGTAGCAATTCCCTTTTTGAAGTCTATTCTTTTTGTGAATTCTGGTCTGATTCCATGAACCCAATTGGTTAATGTATATGAAACACCTTCGTAGGTCATGTAAGCCGTTTGTTGTACTGTTGGATAGACCTTTTGGCTGCGTGTAAACCCGCGCTCATCCAAGTAGGACAAGACACGTGTAATAAAACGGATCTCTTCTTCCGGGAATTTGTAGGGTTTTAAGCAATAAGTCGTATTAGCGGTCTCAATCTTGTGAATGTCCTTCATTTGACGGCTACGCTGAATTTTGATTCCGTACATCTGCTCAACGTTCGATAAAATCGACATTTTGATCCTCACTTTCTTTTATACATGAGCCCACTCCTGCAAAATATGGATGATTTGTAATCGAAGAGGCCACGACTGATTCCAATTGTCCAGGATTTCGCGATCTCTTGAACGATTCGGGTGTCGGGAAGCATGCCAGGCTTCTCGTGGTAGTTTATATAAAGCTGTAACAATCTTCCGTTCAGTACGGCTTAGTGGTTTGCGTTTTTGGTATCCCTTCAGCAAGGATTGCACAAATTCAGGATTGAATTGGGTCGTATTCATAAGGGCCTTTGCCAAATCCGCATAGACTGAGCCGATCTTAACCCGATCCCAATCAATGATTTTGAGATGACCGTCATCCGAAATAATGACATTGGGGATAGTGATATCGCTGTGTATTAAGGCGGGATGCCGATGTTCCATCTGAAGCAGCCTTACAATGGACGCATCCTGTAAATCCTTCCATGCTCGCCTGGATAAACGTTTGCAGTCTTTGCCGTGAGCGTTGTACCAGTTGCGGTACTCTTTATCATGGCGGCTGATTTCTGTCATTTTTCTTTGAAAAAGACGGTCCTGGTTTTTCCATATTCGCAATTGTTGAATGGTAGGGAGGGACTTTCCTTTATCCATCCGATGCAAGCCGGTGGAGGTGGCGTGAAGTGTGGCAAGTGCCCGCCCCAGTTTTTCGAAATCTTCAGCGGTCTCCAGTCCCCGTCCTTTGATCCACTGGCTTACATAAAATGGCGTTCCTTGATGTAGAGTCCATAACTTGCCGGAATGAGTGGGGAGCCATGCGGGCATGTAGGTATACTTTCTCTTTTTCAAAAGCCTTATATGGCGCGCAGCTTGTTCCATCTGTTGAATCGTATTTGAACGGACCATCTTTGTACGACTAAAGGGCTTTAATGCATAAGTTCCTTTTTTCGTTTTCACCTTGATCACTGCATTTTTTCGGTATAATGATGAGACTAAGCTTGATTTTAACGGGATCAGGCCGAAACGACGAGTGATTTTGCGAATCTGTGCTTTAGTATAGGATTTCGCCATAAGAACCTCACTTGACTTTGGATTGAAGAAAAAGGTAATCCTCTGTTAGTTATCAGTCTATTCATGAAGAAATAATAGGTGCAGTTTTATGGAGCCATCTTCGTTCTTTTCCTGTGTCACATTGGTCAAAAAAACGGAGCAGCGAAAGTTCGCTGCTCCGTCAGATTGTCGAGAAACCCCGTCTTTTTGAGACGCGGGTTCTTTTTCTTTACATAATAATGGTCTGGTATCTGGGAAAAACGGGGTGTTACCCCTGTTTCTCCAGGCGATCCAGGTGGATCGCCATCTTCTTCATGTTCTGCACAGTTGCCGTCATGAGGGCTTGTTCCCTGACGTTCGGAAGTCCGCGCAAACGGCAAT